>JAZFTZ010000205.1:0-17577 GCA_036446955.1 Thermodesulfobacteriota bacterium | reverse complement strand
AGAGATTATAGGCTGTGCAGTAAACAGATTTTGGAAGATAATGCAGGAAAGGGGTCGCGTTAACCTAGGTTGACCGAAAACCACAAGCCATTCCACATTACGCTGGTTAGCTGGATACCTCTATTAACGGGTTTGCAGCTTAAGCGGGTTTTGACAAGCATTATGCTCTCAGTTTTAGCCCCTACATTGGCTGCGATTAATACTTTGCTTTTAGGAGGGAGGATATAAAGTGACCATTACGCTAGAATTATTTCACTGGTCTGAAATCAAACCATAGTGATGCTGCCAGCAAATTGGCGACCTAGCCTGATCAAATGTCGAAACTAATACGGATGCTCTTGATACCTTGGTGGTTAATCGGTTCTGATACGAAATCAGGGGAGGTTCATGCCAGTGGTTGTTGAGAAAATGGGCTGACCCTGTCCGGGTGCTCGGTAGCATGCGAGGGTGCTATAAGTTGAGCTTGCCTCGCCTTCTCCTTTATCATCTGGCCCGGTTGGCCTGGCGAAAGAAACTGGTGTTGACCCGAAGGGAGGACGGCTGGCTGGCTAAGTCAGAGTGACCAGGTGGCCTTTCTGTTCCGCCTTCGGCGTCGAGGGTATGCTCCTTTTGACCAGTTCCAGCGCGAGAGGATGGGGCGGCAGAAGCGGGCTGTCCTTGTCAAAGGCCAGCCCGGCGGCCAAGACGATTTTGGCCTCATCCGCCCTCTTCTTAATCACCAGCAGCGCGGCTATCTCCTCCAAGCGCCTCTTATAGAGTTTTCTCGTCCTGGAATCAAATATTTCCCGGGTGGCCCTCTCCAGCACAGCGCCCACCATGGCCGTTCGTTGCTCCGGGCTGACTATGAGCTTACTCTCTTTTGCTTCGGTTATCTTCTGCTGCCAGCCACGTATCAATTCCGGATGAAGTCGCCATCCCCGCAGTTCCCTTAGCTGGTTTACCTGGCTGGGGCCGCCCAAGGGCAAACTCTTTTCTTTGACCTCCTCCGGGGGCAATAGTTGGTAGATAAGGGGCGGCGGATCTTGAGGGACAAATTGTTTGAGCTTGGCCCGCCAATCCAGATAAGCCTGGGGGACCTTGGCCGCTCCGGCCTCGGAATTTAGGCGATAAGCTTCTTCCAAGAGCTGACAGGCGTAACTGAAATCGATCTCGGCTACCAGCAATTCCTCTTGGGCCAGGATCTTCTGTTTCTGTTCCCGTTGCCATTTCCGGGAGACATCGTGGCAGAGGAAATCAACCATGCCGGTGGTATCACTTAGCTGGGCGGCAAAAAAACGCACCCCCTTGGGACGCAAAGGCTCGAACAGCCACACTAACCTGAAACCAAGGCTATCCGGGGCCGTTGAAACGGCCTGGCCGAGTTCCTCCAACCTGCTGATCGACAGCGGAGACGATGCTGGTTTGACTTCCCTCTCCACAGGCAGGCCAGCTGCCTTGAGCAGATGGAGGGTTCTACGCCCGGCTTTGTCCAGCTCTTTGTCAGAGCCCTGAGTCAGGATTTTCTCAACCAGGGCCAGGGTGGGGATCGAAGGAATACGGGCCAGGATTTTCACCAGCGCGAGGTTAGAACCAAGGCCGATCAGTCCTTCCAATACCGGGAGCGCGCTTTGTCCCTGGCCAGTTAGGCGTTCCAGCAAAACGGTTTTCATCTCCGGCGAAAGTTCAGCGAATCCCTGTCTTATCTCGGCCAGGGCTGGCGGCGTGCTCTCGGGAAGGTTTATCGCCCCCATTGCCCGGCTGAGCCAGTCGGCTCCTTTGACCAGATTGGCCTCCAACTCAGGGGGTATGTCGGCCGCTAGCCCCTTCAAACCTTCAAGCGCGCAAATCCTGACCTCAATGGCGGTCTCACCCCGGCTAACCAGCTCAGTGAGAAATTCCTTGGTTCCCTTCGGCCTTAAGTGGGCCAGCAGAAGGACAACGGCCTTCTGTCGGCAAGAATCCAATTTTTTCAGCGCCCGGCGGGCCAGGAGAATAAGGTCTGGTTGATCCCTGATGGTTGCCGCGGTGGATTCAATGGCCGAGGACGAGAAATCGGCTTCTACCAGTATGTCGGCAGCCTGGCATAAAGACTGGTATAGCTGAGTCTCCCTCTCCCGGTTTTTCTTATTTGCCTTGGCCACTATCTCTTCCTGCTGATAACCTGTTTTACTTTCGCGGCTATCTCTTTTTCAGTAAGCCCGTAATGGACTAGAAGCTCGTCCGGTTCTCCTGAGGTGCCGAACTTGTCCTGGATGGCCACTATCTCTAAGGGCACTGGACAGTGCTGGCCCAAAACCTGAGCCACTGCACTCCCCAGGCCGCCGAAGATGGAATGCTCCTCGGCAGTTACCAGCGCGCCGGTTTCGCCGGCCGCTTGGACGATGGCATCTTCATCCAGCGGTTTCAGGCTGGACATGTTTATCACTCGCACTGATATGCCTTCCCGGGCAAGCGAGAACGCGGCTTCCAAAGCCTTGGTGACCATCAGTCCACAAGCGATGATGGTGGCGTCATCACCGGCGCGCAACAACGGCGCAATCCCCAGCTGAAATTGGTAATCAGGCGCCATCACGATAGGGAACTTGGCCCGGGCGCCGCGGATGTAGACCGGCCCATGGTGGTTAACGGCTGCCCGGAACACGCTCCTGGCCTCGACACCATCGGCCGGGACGATCACCTTCATATTGGGCAGCACCCGCATCAAGGCGATATCCTCGATGCACTGATGCGAACCGCCATCCGGACCCACGGTGATGCCAGCATGGCTGGAGACCAGTTTGACGTTCAGGTTCATATAGCAAACGGATTGCCTGATCTGCTCCCAGGGTTTGCCGATCAGGAAGATGGTAAACGAGGATACCAGCGGGGTCATTCCTGCCATGGCCAAGCCGGCGGCAGTTCCAATCATGTCCTGTTCGGCCACGCCCATATTGAAGAATCTGTCTGGATATTTCCGGCCGAATAAGATGGTCCGCGTCGAGGAGGAGAGGTCGCCGTCCAGGACCACCAGTTTAGGGTTGGCAGCTGCTTCTTCGAGCAAAAACTGGCCGAAGGCATCTCTTATACCCATACTTCCGCTGTACCTCAGCCCTTCCTTCCCCTCCTGGACTGAGGTGAGGGAGGTCAGCATCAGTCTCCTAACTCCTTTAGCGCCAGGGCCAGCTCTTCATCGCTGGGGGCTATCCCATGGTATTTAACCTGGCCTTCAAATATGGAGACACCCTTGCCCTTTATGGTCTTAGCTACAATGGCGGTGGGCTTGCCTTTGATGGCCTCGGCCGAGTTCAGGGCATCAAGAATCTGTTTGAAATCGTGGCCGTCGATCTCAAGCGCCTGCCAACCGAAGGCCTGGAATTTTTCTACCAGGGGATAGATAGTGGACCTGATCTCCCGGATGTGTCCGTCCAGCTGAATATCGTTGTTATCGATGATAAGACAAATGTTGTCCAATCTACGATGGCTGGAGGTGATAGCCGCTTCCCAAAGCTGCCCCTCCTGAACATCTCCGTCACTGACCAGTACATAAACCCGACTTTTCCTCTTGTTAAGCTTAAGGGCTAAAGCCATACCATTGCCTATCGAGAGTCCATGTCCCAACGAGCCGGCTGATGATTCCACCCCCAGAGCCAAATTGTACTCAGTGTGACCCTGGAGCCTGCTACCCAACCTTCTCAGGGTCGATAATTCCTTCCGATCGAAGTAGCCGGCATGGGCCAGTGTGGCATAAAGTAAAGGCGCGGCGTGCCCTTTGGACAGCACGAATCTATCTCTGTCCTCCCAGCTGGGATCGGCCGGATGGTGGCGTAGTTTGGCGAAGAAGATGGCGGTAACCAGCTCACAAGCCGATAACGAGCCGCCAGTATGTCCGGAGCCAGCCTTATTGAGCATGATCAAGATATCTTTCCTGATCTCTTTGGCCTTTTGCTCTAGCCACTGGATATCTATTTTCTTCCTCACCATGCTCCTCACCGCGAAGCCCAGATTTCGCTTCTCCCCTTCCACTCAAAAAAATTCTAATCGATTGGCACCGGCCTTGTAAACAACTTAAATTAGATGGTTTTCCACCGGCTCCTTAGTTCCAGGCCGGTGCGGCGCATTAACTTTTCCGCTCGTTCTTGGGCCTCCCGGTACAGGGCCTGTTCGTCTATCCTAGTTAACTGGCCTTCTTCCATGACCAGTTGGCCATCGATGATGACCGTATCAACGCTCTTGCCGTCGGCGGAATAGACCAAGCTGCGTACCGGGTGGAGTAAGGGAACCCATTCCGGCCTTAGTCGGTCGTAAAGCACTAGATCAGCCTTCTTGCCCGGTTGAAGCGACCCTATCTCATCCTCCAGCAGCAAAGCCCGGGCACCGTTGATAGTGCCCATCTCCAGGGCGAGTTCAGCCGGTATTTGATTTATATCCATGCGGCAGTCCTTGAAAATACCTGCCGCCAGATAAACACACCGGCCCATGTCCAGGTGGTTGGAGCAGTTGGCCCCGTCGCATCCCAGGCAGACGTTGGCACCGGCCTCCATCATCTCCGGGAACCTGCCGATCTTGGTGGCGCCGTAAGCCAGTCTCAGCGCAGAGGTGGGACAATGGGCGATGTTGACGCTATGGGCTCCCAGTAACTCGACCTCCTTATCACTGACATCCAGCATATGCACCAAAAGCAGGTTCCTATCTAAGATCCCCAGTTCCTGAAAATGTTCTATGGGCCGTTTGCCCCGCTGGCGGGCATATTCCTCCACCTCATCCGGGGTAACCGACTGGTGCATGGCCAGGCCCACCCGATATTTGTCCGCCAGCCTTTTCGCTCCCTGAAGCAGGGCGTCAGTGGCGGTGCCAATGCCGATAAGATGGGCCCAGGCGTTTATCCGACCCTGGGCCCGGCCATGATATTCAGTTATGACCCTCTCCAGGCTCTCCAACGCCTGCTCGGTGGTGGCCCGGGTCTGTTTGGGCTCGGATGGTATGTCCCAGGTGTGCCGGCCGATTACTCCCCTTATACCGGTCTCCTCCATTGCCTTGGCCAGGCACTCGGGTTCATAAGCGGTGAAGGCCTCACAAAAGCAAGTGGTGCCCGTCTTGATCATCTCGGTGAAGGCCAAGAGCGCACTGGTGTACTGGTCATCGCTGTCCATATGGGGGTATATTTTCAGCTGCCAGTCGAATATCCAGGGAACCGCGGCGACGTCATCCGGGAC
Source organism: Thermodesulfobacteriota bacterium (assembly GCA_036446955.1). Taxonomy (GTDB): domain Bacteria; phylum Desulfobacterota; class JAZFTZ01; order JAZFTZ01; family JAZFTZ01; genus JAZFTZ01. Next base: position 12,406 of record JAZFTZ010000205.1, on the reverse strand, counting down.
AAAACCTTTGCCCATATGTTGGGTCACATGAACATGGCAGTCCACGAATCCAGGGGCCACTACCTTGTCCCGGGCGTCGATTACTTTCTTAGCCGAGTACTCTTTTTTTAGCTCGGCGGTTTTTCCCAGCGCGGCTATTTTATCGCCGGCAACGGCGATGGCACCGTCTTTGATTATCCGGCGCTCATCATCCAGGGTGATAATCAGGCCATTTTCTATAAGGATGTCGGCTTGCATTCATACCTCCTCTGGTCAACCTTCCTCGCTGATTCAGTCTCCGTAAACCTTTTTGATCTGTTTCCTGGTTATTTCCGCCAGCTCCTCGGTCTCCCCGGGCCGGTCCAGCCATAGATTGGCCGGATAGTTGGGCCGCCTATAGCACTCGTACGCCTCGGTTCTCAGCTGGGCGGGCATGTTCCAGATGAGGTTGGTGCGGCGCAATTGCCTCAAAAGGCCCACATCCAACAGCGTGCCGATGATGGCCTCACCTCGCTCTCCCTGGGCCATGATCTTCCCCTCCCAGTCCACTATCATGCTCTTGCCTGGCCGGGACATGGAGGGAAATTTTTGCATGTCGCTTCCTACATTGGGGGCTACCACGTAGGCCATATTCTCTATAGCCCGGGCGCGGTTGATAACAGTCCACCAATCGGTGGGCTCCACTCCCCAGGGGTCCATCCAGGCAGTGGGATTGATCAAGATTTCCGCGCCGTTAAGCACCAAGTTCCGGGCCACCTCGGGGAACATCCGCTCGTAGCATATGTACATGCCGATCTTGCCTATCTCGGTGTCGGCTACCGGGAATAGCTCCTCGGACCATCTATCCAGGACATCGTGGGGGCTGCAGGAAAGCTCTTTGGGGTCCCAGGTCTGGAGCTTACGCCGCTTGTAAATCAGCCTGCCCTGAGGGTCGATAAGAAAGGCGCAATTGAAGTTACGGTCTGGCCACTCATCCATCAACTCCAGCGCGGCACCGGCCACATAGAGGTGATGTTCTTTCGCCTTTTCTGCCAGCCGTTCGGTCTCCTCTCCCGGTATGGGGATGGATATGCGGCGGTAGGCCTCTACCGTGCCCCGCCTCTGGTCTCGTAAAAATCCCTGAAGGAAGGATTCGCCGAATGCGACCAGCTTAACTGGGGTGAGCGCGGACAAGGCGAACCCTACAGTATAGTCGATAAGCTGGCAGGCCCGGTCCAGGTTTTTGTCAATCTCCTGGCGGTTCTCCACGCTCACGGTGTCGGTCTGCAGGCAGGCTGCATAAAACCTTAAATCGCCATTTGTACCCATCTTTCGCCTTCCCCCATTATCTATTGGCCAGAACATCATCTATCAGGCTGTTATCAACCAGCTCTTCGGCCCTGGGTTCTGCCTTTATGTAGCCGTATTTTTTCATCAGTCTTATATCAAGCTGCATGCCGGAGATATGGACCTTGCCGTTGCCCAAGGGAGGAAACTGAGGCATGGTAGCCACTAATCCGATGCCGGATTCTTTAGCCCACAGCTTTTTAGCCTCAGAAGGATTTTTTTCGGAAAACCTTATTGCCTGCAGATAGCCCCTGAGGAAGGCCTTAGCCGAGGGTCTGTTCTTGGCAATGAATGTCGTGCTCATGATGAAAATCATACTGTTGATTTTTGCTCCAGCTTCCCTGGCAACGTCGGTAAAAGAGAACAAAGGCTTGATCTTGTCCTTGAACTTCAGTCCGGTCAACCAAACAAGCGGCGGTGTTACTGCTCCCACATCAATCCGCTTTGACAAGAGGCCCTTGATCGTAGCCGGTAATGGGAACTCCAGAAATTGCACATCTTTTTTCGGATCAAGACCTCTTTTTTCCAGCATATAGCGCATATAGATGTCGAAATTACCGCCAAAGTTGTTGATTCCCACCCTCTTGCCTCTTAAATCTTTCAGGTTATTGATATTCGCATCTGTCCTGACTATATAGCTCGTGTCCGGTTTCATACCGGTCTGCCCCAGGGCAACCGCCTTTATCTTTACGCCTTTCTCGTAAGCGACGACTAGGTGAGGACCGGTTGACGCGCCCACGTCCACCGTGTCGGCAATGATCCCCTGGATTATACGATTCGGGCTTCCAAAGTTGAGCCAGGTTACCTTGAGTCCCTGCGCTTCGAAGAAGCCCTTGGCCTTTCCCACCAACAAGGCGGCTACGCCCCAGGTCTTTCCGTAGCCGACCCTGACCTTGAGATCTTGAGCTATGGCCACCTGGCTTAGTGTAATCCAAGCGACAAAGGCAACGCTTATAGTAAGAGCTATGGATTTTACTGATTTCATGGCATACCTCCACGGAAAAGTTTCTGACAATTACCTAGACTTGTAATGCTCTTTCCAGATATTGGTAACCTCCTCCGAGGAGCAAACCTGGCCAAAGTAGCGGCTGATGTTCTCCAGGGTGCCGGCATGGAGCTCCCTGTCGGTGGTGGCGGTGCAGTCTTCCAGGAAAACTATATGGTAGTCATGCATGTACCCATCTCTGGCCGTGCTCTCGACGCAGACGTTGGTGGCTACTCCGGCCATAATGAGGGTTTTAATAGCGCGGCTACGAAGAATCAAATCCAGGTCTGTCCCGATAAACGCGCTGTAACGATGCTTATTTACCACGATGTCGCTGGGAAGCGGGCTGACCTCGAAGAAGTCGACGCCCGAGCTGCCGGTGAGGCACAGGGGCAATTTTGTTATTCCCTTTCTTTCCCGTTGCTCAGCCATCACCGGGGAGACAAACTCAGGGTCATAAACCGCTTGGATGAATATTACCGCAACCCCGGCCTTACGCGCCTCGCTGATCAGCGATTTTATTTTCGGGACGGTGGCCTGGATGAAGGAGAGGTCTTCTCCTCGTTTGTCGAAGAAACCACCCCGGGCGCAGAAATCGTTCTGGACGTCAACGATGACCAAGGCGGTGCTCTCGGGACTAACCTTCTTGGCTAGTGACATCATGGTCTCCCCCTTCTCCCGGCGGAAAGCCAGGGCTGGCAGCCTCAACGCCTCTTTCTCACCAGCTCATCAAGGCTGAAGAGTTCATTCCACCAGTTTACTCGCCTGGCTGGGCTTAAACATATGCTTGCAGTAAGGACAGCGCATATCCAGGTCTTTTACCCGCAGCTCCCGGGCGCCATAAAAATCCTTGCCACAGTTTGGGCAGCTGGCCCAGAAAATCTTTGCCATGTTCAACCTCCTAGGATGAGATGGGTTTACCAAGTTTCCGGGGTTATCTTCCTTAATAGCTGAGCCCCGAGCAGCTTCTTCAGGTCAGTAGCCTTGACCACCTCAGCTGGCAGGTCAACCTTCTTTTCGTACGGAGTGGGCGGGGGAGGCATGGTGGCGTCTATGCCCCCTTTGGCTGTATCACCGTCCATGATGGAAGGGTCTAATTCGGCTCCTTTCATCCCGCTCAATATAACCACGTCCTTGTCCCATTGGCTGCGGGTGGCGATGGCCCAGAGGACCTCCCGGTCGTCGAAAATATCTATATCCTCATCCACCACGATGGCATGTTTGGTTACATGGTTGGCAGGCAGGGCCAACGCAAGCGCGTCTTTGCTGTTGCCCACCAACTCGTTTCTAATCTGCACATAGGCGATAAACCGGCAGCAGCCGGATAGAGGAAGATGAACATTCAGCACGCTGGGTACTGCTTCTTTGACCATTCGGTAAATCTTGGCCTCGAGGGCAAAGCCGCCCATAACCAGGTTGTCGGCATGGCTTACTAATATGTCATGATAGTAGGCATCCTTGCGATGAGTGATGGCGGTAACATCCAGCACCGAGGAATAGCGTTGGGCACCATAGTATCTGGTGAATTCCCCGAAGGGGGCTTCCACTTCCCTCACGCCAGGGGGTACCAGACCCTCAATAACCAGTTCAGCCCGGGCCGGGACTAAGAAATCTTCCCCCCAGGTCTCCGACGGAATGAGTTCCAGGGGCTCACCCAGCAAAGCGCCGATAACCTTATGCTCACCCACATCCAGGGCGATCTTGGATTGGGCACCCATGGCGAAGGCGGGATGATGCCCGACGGTAACCACGCAGGGCATCGGCTTGCCCGCTTGCTCATATTTTCGCAGAATATGGCCATTGTGGCTTCCGGGCGATATCCATACCCCGGTGCGGTTCTTGTCCTTAATCTCCAGCCTTTGTAAGGCTAAATTATATTCACCGCTATCGGGGTCCTTTGTAGTTACCACCCCAGCGGTGATAAAGGGGGCCGAGTCCATCTCATGGTGGGTTACCACCGGGAACTGGAATAGGTCCACCTGGTTGCCCTTCACCACCACTTCTTTCACCGGTGCCGCCCGCTTATTGACCACCACCGGCTCCAGCAGCTGACTTTCCTTGCCGGTGTATTCAACGGCCACCCGCCGGGGGTGAATGCCGATGGATTCAGCACATCGGAGCCGACTGGCAAAAAGGTTGGTTATTACCGGGAAGCGCGATCTTTGGCCGTAGAGATTTTCCGTCTCCTCGAAAATCAACCCGGGAAATTTAGACTCTTCCTCCAGGGCCAACTGGATGGCAGGTATCTCATAGTTAGGTTTAACCTTTTTCTTTACCCTAACGATGTCATCCGGATACCTCTTGTTCCAATCTCGCAAAAAAGTCCTTAAATCTTTAGCCATGGTAATATTCCTCCCCTTCGTGCCATGGATACTCCTTTGGCGTCCTGATCACAGATCTTTCCGTCTTTCTTTATCCAGCAGCTAGTCTTCGGGGGCCTTTGCCTTAAGCTGTATAACATAGCCCCTGAGCAAAGACAACTTTTTTGCTGTTCTGGGTTTATCTCCCCAGACAAATAGTTTCACTTGTCTGATAACAATTTATCGGGAAAGTTTGAAAGAGTACTTGACAGCTGGTATGATTCGAGTTATAAATAGTTCGGATAACGAAGTAGCTGCTGAATCTATACCTTTTGGGAGAAGATATGGCCATTGACCCGGTTTGTGGCATGGAGGTAAACGAGCTTAAGCCTGCGGGCAGGTGCTCCTACCAGGGGGAAGTCTATTACTTTTGCACCCAGGCTTGTCAGAAGAAATTCGAGGAGTCGCCGCTAAGATTTGCCTGGGGAGAAAAGGCCAAGGAGCTCAGCGAGCACATCAGGCTTTTGGTGAAAAAGTATTACTCTGGTGTGGACAGCCTGGTGGCCAACGCTGATCTGACTCATGGGGAACTGGTGGTCATCGGCGTATTGGGTAAGAACGGCCGCGCGGGCATGTCGCGGCTGGCAGGCGAGGGGGAGTTGGCGTTAAGCACCATGACCGGGATAATAGACCGGCTGGTTTCAAAAAAATACGTGAAGCGGTACCGCACCGAAGAAGATCGCCGGATAGTACTGGTGGAGCTCACTGAAAATGGTAGGAAGGCGTACCAGGCTCAGCTGGAGAATGATATGCAGCTGGTCATCTCCATTTTGGAGGCCCTGCCGGCCGAGGAGCAGAAGTCGTTTCTGGCCAGTATGAAAAGGATCCACAATTGGCTGGAGCCATGATAATCAAGAAAGAGGGCTCGATTTGCTATTTAATGTCAAATTTATCTTTTTCTTAACTCTGGCTGTAGTTTTGGTTTTGATGATGTGGCCGTTTTCCTTGCCGGAAAGGGAGGAGGGTATATCCTTGGTGGGCCCATCCCTGGTTGGAGCCAAGGCCCATCAAGGATATACCCTCTTAGCATCACAGGGGACCCAGCCAAAGGAAAGGTACTTTTCCGCCAGAAGGGGTGCAGCACCTGCCATGCTATACGAGGGGTGGGGGGAAAGATGGGCCCTGATCTGGCCAAGCTTAGGCATTTTCATTCGGTCTTTGGGATGGCTGGTATCCTGTGGAACCATTCGGTGCACATGGCCGCGGCAGGGAAAAAAAGCAGGATTACCAGGCCGGTATTCAAGGGGAAAGAGTTGGCCGACATTATTGCTTATTTACACAGCCTGGAGGTGATCGGAGACCCTGAAGAAGGGGAGAAGCTCTTTGAGAGGAAGGGTTGCGCTAGCTGCCACCGCGTCGCGGGAAAAGGAGGAAAGATTGCCCCCGACTTAGCCACTGATCACCCTCACCCGCCGTCTGAACTGATTGGGCTCATGTGGAACCATGCCCTGGTAATGGCAAGCGTCATGAAGGCTCTGGACATACCCTGGCCGGTATTCGAGGCCGGGGAAATGGCTGATTTGTTGGCCTATATCGCCGCCGCTCAACAGGCAAGAAAAAAACCCGCCATTAGGCGACCTGGGAAGCGTTAAAAAATGGGAGAAACTGAACTATTAGAGACCGCAGAGGGCTTTTATATCCAAGGGATTCAGGAGTGAAAAGGCGCTCCTTCCTCTCTATCCTGGGTTGGGGAGGACTTCTGGCCTGGCTGGCAACCGTCTTGGGCGGCATGGTGCGCTTTGCTTTCCCCAACGTTCTGTTTGAGCCGGGAAAAAAAGTGAAATTAACTAAACCAGAGGATTACCCCATTGGATCGGTTACCTTTTGGGCTGAGAAGAGGCTGTTCCTGTTCAGGGGTAAGGAGGGATTCAGGGCGATGTCCGCGATATGCACCCATTTAGGTTGCACGGTAAGAGACTCTGTCAAGGTTGACAATGAGTACCCCCAGGATCACTCTCATTGCCCCTGTCACGGCAGCGTTTTTGCCAGGGACGGAAAGGTGCTCAGTGGACCGGCTCGCCGGCCGCTGGAGTCTTACCGGGTCAGCCTGCCTCCCGACGGCTATTTGCAAGTGGACAAAGACAAGCAGGTGGCTGCTGATTGGTATTTCACGGTATGAACCCAGGATATCTTGCTTTTGTGCCGAGGAGGAAGGTGAACATAAGATATTGGAATATAAGTAAAGTCAAAGCCATGGCGCCAAACGGCGGCAGCCTTAATGAACTGGCACGGGGGTTGCTATACGAACTCAGGGTCGATAATAGGCAGTTTGACTTGTTATTATTATGGTAAGGGCGGCTGAGGTGCCTGACTCAAGGAGAGAAGGAGATGACAGGCAAAGATCCAGTTACAGCTAAGGACAAAGGGGTACCCCGAAGGTGGTTCCTAAACGGGTTGCTGGGGTTTTCACTGGTAGGGCTTTTCGTCAGCGGCCTGTACCCTGTGGTCCGATTCCTTTACCCGCCTAAAGAAAGCAGCCAGGGCAGGGGCGGCTCGGTAAAGGTGGGGAAGGTGGGTGAGTTGCCGCCGGGCGGGTCAAAGAAGTTTAGATACCAGGGTTACCCCGCTATCCTGATAAATTATGATGGCAAATATTATGCCTATGGCGCCGTTTGCACCCATCTGGGCTGTATAGTCCATTGGAAGGACGAGAGAGGATGCGCCATGAGCATGGGGGATCAGATTCATTGCGTGTGCCACGCGGGCCATTTCGATGCCCGCACTGGAAACGTCCTCGGAGGGCCGCCGCCCAGCGCTCTGCCTCGTCTGAAGGTGGAACAAATGCACGATGAGGTGGTGGTAACCGGCTGGGATAATATGGGCTACATGGAGCGATTGACCACGTACAAACGTTGAATTTTAAAAGGAGGGCTTTTAAATGGAATTCCTGACGAATAATTGGTGGGTGATACTCCTGGCGGGCGGCTTTTTTTATTTCATGTTTCGCTCCGGTGGCTGCGGAGGACATTCACGGTCTGGTAGTCACCAGGGCCACGATGGAGCGACCGATTCTGGTAGTCACCAGGGTCACCATCAGGTGGCCGACTCAGGCGCTGCCCAGAAAGCACCGGAAAAGACAACCCGGCCCTCCGGGCGCAAAAGGGGAGGCTGCTGTTAGCCTTCCCCCCCGGCGGTCGGTTTCTGAAAAGGAGGATTTGGTATGAATACCGGCAAGGTGGATCTTGCCCTTACGGGTATGAGTTGCGCAAGTTGCGCGGGAAATATAGAGAAGGCCCTAGCTGGCCTTCCGGGTGTAAATTCGGCCTCGGTAAATTTTGCCACCGAGCGGGCCACGGTCGCTTACGACCCTAAAATAACTGGCCCCAAGGAATTTGTCCACGCGGTAACCGATGCTGGTTACGGCGTCCAGATGGATAAGTTGACCCTGGGTATCTCCGGCATGTCGTGTGCCTCCTGCGTGGCCAAGGTCGAGAAGGTCCTAAAAGATACAGTCGGAGTGGCCTCAGCCTCGGTCAACTTCGCCACTGAGAAGGCGACAGTGGAGTATTTCCCCGGGCAGGTGACCCTTGCCGATATCAAGAGGGTGGTCAAGGAAGCGGGGTATGAGCCGGTAGAGGTTGACACTGAGGCGGTGGGAGATCGAGAGAAGAAGGCCCGCAGGGAGGAGATCAGGGGATTGCGGGTCAGATTCATAACCGCTGCCGTCCTGAGTGTACCCATATTTCTGGGGAGTTTTGGCAAGTGGTTTCCCTGGGTGCCATCTGGGCTGCAAAATTTCTACCTGTTGCTGGCACTGGCCACGCCGGTGCAGTTCTGGGTAGGCTGGCGGTTTTACAAAGGCGCCTGGGCCGGGCTTAAACATAAGACGACCGATATGAACACCCTCATCGCCATAGGCACCTCCTCGGCCTATATATATAGCCTGGCCATGACCCTTTTCCCCGACTACTTTATAGCTCGAGGTTTCACGCCTCAGGTCTATTTTGATACCGCGGCGGTGATAATCACCCTTATCATCCTGGGACGGCTCTTGGAGGCCGTCGCTAAGGGCCAGACATCCGAGGCGATACGCAAGCTCATGGGCCTGCGGCCAAAGACCGCTCGGGTTATCCGGGAAGGCCGGGAAGTGGACATCCCGGTGGATGAGGTGGTTGTGGGAGATATCATCCTGGTCCGACCGGGTGAGAAGGTCCCGGTGGACGGCACCATAGTGGAGGGCCACTCCACCTTAGACGAGTCCATGCTTACCGGGGAGAGCATGCCGGTAGACAAGGGTGAGGGCCAGGAGGTCATCGGTGTCACCATCAACAAGACGGGCGCGTTCAAGTTTAAGGCTAGCAAAGTGGGCAAGGATACCGCGCTTTCCCAGATTATAAAGTTGGTGGAAGAGGCTCAGGGTTCCAAAGCGCCAATTCAGCGCCTGGCAGACCTTATTTCCAGTTACTTCGTGCCCGCGGTTATAGGGGTTGCGGTTATGACGTTTATCGTCTGGTACCTCTTCGGGCCAGCTCCCGCGTTCTTGTTCGCCATGCTCAACTTCGTTGCCGTCCTTATCATCGCCTGCCCCTGCGCGCTGGGTCTGGCTACGCCCACGGCTATCATGGTGGGCACGGGCAAGGGCGCGGAGAACGGCGTGCTCATTCGAGGCGGGGAGAGCCTGGAGACTGCCCATAAGTTGAATGCCATAGTCTTTGATAAGACCGGTACCCTGACCGAGGGCAAACCCCAAGTGACCGATATAATAGCTAGTGCCGGAGTCAATGAAGAGCAACTCCTTTTCTGGGCCGCCTCCGCGGAGAGAGGTTCGGAGCATCCCCTGGGTCAGGCCATCATCGAGCGGGCTAACCAGGACGGCAATTCCCTGGCCGAGCCCAAGGATTTTAATGCTATTCCCGGACATGGCATCAGGGCCAAGGTAAATGGTTTGGATATCACCGTGGGCAATTTGAAGCTCATGGAGGATGATAAGCTGGATATCGGAGAGCTTAAAGAGGAGGTGGTGCGGCTCTCTTCCGAGGGCAAGACCCCGATGTTCGTGGCCACTGACGGCAAAGTCGCGGGTATCATCGCGGTAGCCGATACCATTAAACCAAACTCGGTCCGAGTGGTGAAGGAGCTTACCAGACTGGGGTTGGAGGTGATAATGATTACCGGGGATAACGAACGCACCGCTCAAGCCATTGCCAGGCAGGCGGGCATCTCCCGGGTGTTGGCCGAGGTGCTGCCCCAGGACAAGGCCGAACAGGTCAAGGCCCTGCAGGCCGAGGGAAAGGTGGTGGCCATGGTGGGAGACGGCATCAACGATGCCCCGGCCCTGGCTCAGGCAGATATAGGGATCGCCATAGGCACGGGCACTGACGTGGCTATGGAGGCCTCCGACATCACCCTGATCACCGGCGACCTCTCCGGCGTGGTTACGGCTATCGAGCTCAGCAAGCGCACCATGCGCACCATCAAACAGAACCTGTTCTGGGCCTTCTTCTACAACAGCTTGGGAATTCCTATCGCCGCCGGCGTGCTCTACCCGCTCTTTGGAATATTGTTTAATCCCATCTTCGCCGCTATTGCCATGGCGGCCAGCTCGGTCTCGGTGGTGTCAAACTCCCTGAGACTGAAGAGATTCACCCCCCGGAAGATAGTTGAAGACTAGGGTGGTGAGCAATTGATAAAGTCCCAGACAGTTTCGGTCTGGGACAGAGAGGAGGAGGAAAGATGGCCAAAGACCCGATATGCGACATGGAGGTAAACGAGGACTCGCCAGCCGCTACCTACGAGTACAAAGGTAAAACCTATTATTTCTGCGCCAAGGGCTGCCAGGAAAGGTTTTCCCAAGACCCGGATAAGTACATCAAAGAGGAGTAGGAGGTTTATGTTTAGGGGGCACCCTTTAAAAAGGGTGTCCCCCTAAAACCCCCTCCTAAACTTTTTGAGTTAGCCTTTTGTTTGTCCCGACAGACGCCGGGACAAACAAAGGTGTCAAGTGCTTAGGGAGAGCACTACGCTATCGCCCCCCTTCTTTCTTTTCGTCCGACTTTGCATGTTCAGCTTCTGGTTCCTTTAGTAACTGTTTTTCAAGAGCCTGAATCATTTCCTCTGGCTTGTATCCCTCCTTCTTTGCAGCCTTCAACCTCTTGTAAGCATCTATCAAGGCGTTCCGATCACCCATGATTGGCTCTATCTGACGAATAAAAAGGTCATCCTTATCAATTAGCCACGCCCTTTCAGTTCGCTGGTCAATTATGACCAGAGGGTTAGAGCTTACTACTTGATATCGATTTCCCTGATACCGCGTGAAGTATATGCCCGCTCCAAACCCCAGGCCAAAGATAAGAACCACCAACAAACCTGGTATCCATTTCCTCATATTGCTCCTCCTAACTCAGCACCTGGGGCTTCAGACGATCCAGGGCAGCACGAACCGCCTTCGGGACCGGTACAAGCGCCCGAGGATGAGGATTCCCCCAGACCACCCGACAGACCAGGGTACCATCAGCAAGTACCTTTGAGAGGCAACAAGCAGATATGGCACGCCACTCCTTGGTGGCAAAAAGACCATCCTCTTTTAAAGTAACGTCATCCGGCTTGTCGAAAAATGTACTCTCCCCAAAGAGGGCCTGTTGGAGGTACCGTTGATCTTCACCAATGGCAGACCGGTGAAAAACGAACACAAGGTTTAGCGTACCGTCGGGAAACTGGCGGGGAACCTCACACAGCTTGCTGACGAGATCCATGAAATGGGGGTGGGCACTTTCCTGAGGCTTGGTTCCTGGCGCGGCCTTTACTAATGAGCGCATAGGGGGTTTTCCCCAGTCCAAGGCCCAAGTGTCCTCATATCGTTTAGCTTCCCCGTACACCGTATGGCCCGCCAACTGAAAGCGGACATCGCAAAAAGTCCCTTTTCCGCTCGGAGGCCGAAGGCACAGAGTCTGCGACAAGGTGGTAAGCGAAGCGGCTAAAGTGATTTCGCATAGATATTGGGCGAGTTGGGTTGCCGTGCCCAAACCAGAGAGGTCCCGGCGATAGGCGTCGCCTACTTCCTTAAGACCATAGAAAGACACCAGCCTTAGCAAGTGCTTCTCGAAAACCTGAAGATTTTGCCTGCCGCTCTCCGCTCCATTTTCGCTCAACTTCTTGATGTGCGCTATAACAGGCTCACGGTATTTCTTGGAAAGTTCTTTTTGCTCCGAAGGAGACTCTACCGAATCAAAGGGTTCATTAATAAGAAGGGCAATATATGCATCGGCACGTTGCTGTTGCTCCGAAGGAGACATCGGCGACAGGTATTCCACGATCCCAGGAGGCAGATTGTATTGTGCCTTCTTGTTAAGAATAGACCAGAAAGTAGGGCATTTGGACTGTAACCAGGCCTTAAGGGCATCAGCTGTGCCCATCTCGCATCCCCTCCTGAAACTACCGATTAGATTAATGGACTAAGGCTGGATTACGGGAGTTTGGTTCTTTTATCCTCCTCAATTTATAAAAGTTATTCTAACTAGCCGAGTAGGTCAAGGCATGACTTACCTGCTTGGTCTGTTTGGATTGGCGCTACCGCGCCAATCCAAACATAGCCCAAAAAGTTTGGGCGGGGGTTATAGGGGGAACCCTTTTTAAAGGGTTACCCCTAAAGCTTTTTTAGCCCTTGGGGTTCCCCTTGACCGCACCAGCGGTTAGGCCGGCCCGGGGTTAGCGTCTGGGTTGGTGTCGGCTGCGTCGTCATTTAGGTTACGCAGGGCATTGGCCCCATTGATTACCCAGACGTCCATAAAGGCGTCGGTGTCTACGTTGGAGTTGCCCG
>JAZFTZ010000204.1:0-4062 GCA_036446955.1 Thermodesulfobacteriota bacterium | reverse complement strand
CTATTTTATTACAATAACACAGGGCTACGGCCAGGGCATCTGATACATCGGCGGGTCCAGGCAGGCTATCAAGACCAAGGATAACCTTGACCATGGCCTGCACCTGCTCTTTACTCGCCCGGCCGTTGCCGGTGAGAGCCTTTTTCACCCCGGTAGCCTGATAGCTTACCACCGGGATCCCCTTTTTAGCCGCGGCCAGAAAAAGGACTCCCCGAGCATGGCCCATCTTGAGCCCGGTTTCCGGTCGGTCGCCCTTGATATATACCTCTTCAATGGCCATGATATCGGGTCTGTATTCTTGGATAATATCATTCAAGCCGTCATACAAACTTGCCAGGCGAACTTCGATTGCCGCCTGGCGGGGCATCCTTACCACCCCTGCTTCAGTCAAGGTCGGTTGGCCATCCTTTATCTCTACTAAGCCATATCCGGTAACCGACAGACCCGGGTCAACCCCGAGGACTTTCAAGGCCCCTACCCCTTAAAAACTTCGATTATCTCGTCGAGAATATCGAAATTGGCATAAACATGCTGAACATCATCACAATCTTCCAGCGCATTCATCAGTCGGAGCATCTGTTCTGCCTCTTTCCCGGTCAGCTTGACATAGGTCTGGGGAACCATGGTAACCTCACCCACCAGATACTTCAGGCCCTTAGCATCAAAGGCCCGCTTCACGTCTTCAAAGGCAGCGGGAGCACTTATGACTTCAAGCCTCCCGTCTTCCTCTCTGACATCCTCGGCCCCGGCTTCCAAGGCTAGCTCCATCACCTTGTCTTCATCTACCGACTCCCGGTCAAAGAGAAAATAGCCACGCTGGTGAAATAGCCAAGAAACACAGCCGTTTTCCCCCAGGCTGCCATTATTCTTGGAGAGAAGGTGTCGGACTTCGCTGGTGGTCCGATTACGGTTATCAGTCAGGGTGTCGACTAGCACCGCCACGCCGCCTGGGCCGTAACCCTCGTAATTGATCGATTCGTACAACACCCCTGCCAATTCCCCGGTGCCTCTCTTTATGGCCCGGATGATATTCTCCTGAGGCATATTAACCGATTTGGCATTGGCTATAGCGGAGCGTAGCCGAGGATTTTTATCTGGATCTCCCCCGCCCATCCGGGCGGCAATGCTCATCTCCTTTATTATCTTGGTGAATATCTTACCCCGCTTAGCATCCACCACCGCCTTTTTATGCTTGATTTGAGCCCATTTAGAGTGACCGGACACTTCTTTGCCCCAAAATAGACCCTTTTTGACTCAGCGCGGCCCCCTTCGCCGAAAGCCTCGATCCGGTGGCATCCCAGGTCTAAAGCTACCACCTCCGCCTCTTTGGGAACCAGCTACACCTGGATAGGAATGTTCAACCGGCCTTCCCGTTGTCATTCCCTCTTCGGCCCGGTGACTGATTCGCTGCACCGCGCTTACTGCCTGACCCAAATTCACGCCCAAATCTCGGGCCAGCTTTCCCCAGCCTCTCGCCTCCTTGGGTCCAGCCTTGAATAAGGCCGCTATTTCATCGAAACTCTTACCACTTTGCTGTGCCAGGGCATTGGCAATGGCGATTTCTCCCAGCCCCAACTTGCTCTGGCGTTGCTGGTGATCAACCACACTAACACTAACGCCAAATTGGCTGGCCAACTCCGCTTTAACCGCGCGCGCCCCTTCCGGGGCTGCACTCCGCCTGTTTATATCCTGGATAGCAAGCGAGGCGGAAAGGCCCTGGGCAAATGCCGGGATCATAAAAGCCAGCCAGTAAGTAAGCACCAGGAGAAAAGCAACTTTTAGCTCGACCCTCACCGGCCTGGGCTCCTTCGAGGCTGATAGCCAACTTTGCGTCCATATGATAACATACTCCCATCCGGTTGCAAGGAGAAAAAAGGATTGACTGTGCCCAACTCGAATGAGCCAGTTTCAGTAAGGAGAAAACTATGGCGCCGCTAGGCGTGGAGTTGAAAATCTTGTGTCCCCTCTGCCATAAACTGGGTGCCCTGGAGCCTGACATCGTGGCATCAAAAAACCAGCCCGGCGCATACCAGCTCTCCGGGCTTATCATTAGGGACTGCGGCTGTGAGCGCTACCCCAGATTAAAGATAAACCTCGACCACGGCGTATGGCAACTGGCCAACTGACTCTCCAGGGTGTAGGGCGAGCGTATTTTGTGGGGGAGAACCCTTTGAAAATGGTTCTCCCCCACACCCTCTTCCCAAACTTTGCGCTAGGGGATCCAGGGGGATGGGCCCTCGGCCCCATCCCCCTGGAAGGGTGACCTATGTTTCATAACAACCTGGTGTGGTATATCTTGACATAAATGATGGCAAGAGTTATGTTAGCATTTCCGCTCAGCCTGTGGGGCGTTTAAGGCAATCTCTACTGGTTTTTAGTGAAATCTGATGACCGGTCGATTGTGTGATCGTTTCAACAGAAGAATAGAGGCCGATGTTTTGGTCATCGGCGGGGGCATCGCCGGGCTTCTGGCCGCTATCCGGGCGCGCGAGTTTACCGACCGGGTCGTCTTGGTGGACAAGGCCAAGGTCGGCCGAAGCGGGTGCAGTCCCTTTGCCGCGGGCATATACAGTATCTTCTTCCCCGATGATGACCTGAGCGTCTGGCTAAAAGAGATGGCCATCAACGGCGATTTCTTGAATGACCAGGAATGGTCCAAGTTATTGTGCCTGACCAGTCATCGGGTGGCTTCGCTTATCGACGGCTGGGCCAAGCACGCGCGTCGGTCAGTCTTCGATAAGGATTCCTCCGGTCAGCTCATACGTAAGAAATCCCGGGGCCACATCCATACCCATCACTGTGTGATAAACGCCCTAGCTTTAATGGACACCCTGGTCCAGGCGGCTCGGGACAAGGGGGTGGAGTTTATAGAACGGGTTATGGTTACCGACCTTCTTATGGCTGTTGATGGTCGCGCCGGGGGTGCGCTTGGATTCAACTATCTCACTGGTGATTTGTACAGCTTCTCTGCCCGGGCGGTGATATTGGCGGCCGGCGGCTGTGGCTTCAAGTCTATTTTTCTCGGCCACAAGAACCTAACCGGGGATATGCAGGCCGCGGCTTATCGGATCGGGGCCGAGTTCAAAAACATGGAGCAGTCTGGTTCCAACACCTGCTATAAAGACTTTGACATTCACGGCATGAACCTGTTTGTAAACGTGGGAGGCAAATTCATCAACTCCCAAGGCAGGGAATTCATGTGGGATTACCACCCGGTTTTGGGTTCCAAGGCCCGGCTGCCCGATTTGGTGATGGCCTTCTGCCGAGAGGTGAAGGAAGGTCGCGGCCCTATTTACCTGGACCTGAGTGCCGCGTCTTGTGAGGGCCAAAAGCTTTGCCGCCGAGTCCTGCCCGAGTCGTTCAAGGCCTGGGACCGGGCCGGTATCAATCCTTTTCTCCAGCCGGTGGAATGGGTTCCCTCGTTCTATGGGACCATTGCCACCTCCGGCGGCCTGAATATTGACCTGGAGGGCAGAACCAACCTGAAGGGGCTTTTTGCCGCCGGCGATGCCACTTACATGTGCTCCAATGGCTCTACCGGCCTGGGAGGCACGGCGCTGGGATTCGGCGCGGCCTCGGGATATGTGGTCGGGGAAAGGGCTGGCAAGTTCGCTACCCAGGTCCCGCCGAGCGGTGAGCCGCGGGAGGAACACGGCCAAGAGCGCGTTTTGGGCCCTTTGCTCAAAGCCCGGGGGCCGCATCCGGATGAGCTCATCTTGAAGCTTCAGCGACTGTTGATCCGTGTTCCGGTGGTCTACCTGAAGACCCCTGAGGAGTTAAAAAGGAGCCTGGCTGATTTGGAAAACCTGGATGCGCTAGCCGAGGAGGCAAAGGCTGAGGATCTCCACCAACTGGTTAAATGCCACGAAGTCAAGAATATGATCGGGGTGGCCAGGTTGTTTCTTCAGGCCTCCCTGTTTCGGGAAGAGAGCCGGGGCTTCCATTTCCGAGAGGACTTTCCTCTAACCGATAACAAGAATTGGCTCAAATGGGTTTGCCAGAGAGAAGTGGGGAGCGAGCTCAGTACCTGGGGCGAGGATATCCCTCTTCCTTATGTGAGGC
>JAZFTZ010000203.1:0-4287 GCA_036446955.1 Thermodesulfobacteriota bacterium | reverse complement strand
GGAAAAGGCCCATTACGATTGGATGGGATACATAGGGAATTTTGTCGGTCTAGCCGCGCTTATTCCCTTGCCCTTTGCCGGCTATTTCATCGGCCGGGAAATATACAGCGCCAGCCCGCTCATGGGCAACGTCTTGATGGGTGGCGCCTTCTCCTGGACCTTTATAATTCAGGCCATGCTGGTGGGAATGATCTTTATGGTGGGTAACTTCTATCTCTGGTCCGGCATGGGCCGTATTCCGGGCGCCGAGCGTTACACCCACCTGATTAAATATATGAATGTAATTCTAATTATATCTTTCGCGGTCTGGCTCACCCCGCACAACCTGCCCCTGACCGGGGAGGAGCAGATGATCATTGGCGGACAATATCATCCCCTCCTTAAGTACCTGGGGCTGATGTCGGCCAAGAACGCGGTGGTAAACATGATGATACTATCTACTTTTTTGGCCTTTCTCCTTTACCGCCGGGGAAACAAGGGTAGAACCGTGCCTTTCTCGGAGCAGGGCAATAAAGCCAAGGTGGTGCTGGGAGGGGTCGGGCTCCTCTGCCTGGCCCTTGTCGGGGCTTACGCTTTGGTGCTCTTGACGCTGGACCCCAAGAGCATTGACCTATCCCCGGATCGTGCCCGCTACTTCCTGTTTCCGGCCGCCCTGCTACTATTGCAGATGGCCGCCTTGGTGGCCAGTGTAGTTCTTACGTTTAAGGATCGGGGTAAACTCGCCCAGTGGTTTCTTTTTGCCATTACCAGCGTTAGCGCGGTTATCGCCTTGGGCATCTATGGCTTTATCATCATGGAGAAGGCCAATCCCTTTTTGCGGCACATCGCCGTTTCCCAGTTCATCATGGTTATCGCCTGTCTTATCATGAATACGGCCATTGATATATTTCTATTTCGCAAGGCCGAGGTTCTGGGTACCATCAGGTGGGGAAAAATGTCCGTCCTGTCCCAGTACGCCCTGATCTTTCTCTGCCTGGGCACAGTGTTAACCATGGGCCTTATGGGGTTCATTCGCTCGGGCGTGAGGGAGGAATGGCACGTTTACGGTGTCCTTCAAGACACCTCGGCCTGGGCCTATACTCCTACCATGGCCTACATGTCCAAGGTGGTAGGCGCCATAGTCTTTCTCTTTCTGGCTCTGGTGGCTCTGCTGTTTTGGTTGAGTGAACTGGGCGAGAAAAAGGTCGCGGTAAATAATCCTGCCCTGGCGGCATCCCCTCCGGGCGAAGAAGAGCTAAAGAAGCAGGGTGGAGAGGAGAGATGACCAAGTCATTTTCGGGAATCCTTATCTTTACCGTGGCCATAATCCTGGTCTTTGTTTATATCGGAGAGGTCCTAACCAAGATCTCGGGGCAAAGGGCAGGACCAGCGGACGTCATAACCGGAGTAAGTCCAGAGGCGGGGGAGACTGTCTTCTGGGGAAGAGGAAAGTGCCATACCTGCCACTCGATAGGCAATCGAGGCAGCGCCATCAGGGCCCCCAACTTGGGAGGGACCGGCCCTTTGAACCTGCCCATCGGGGCCCGTGCCGAGCGGAGGGCAAAGGAGCGGCAGGAACAAGGGGAATCGGGCATGAGCGCTACTGACTACCTGGTGGAGTCAATAGCCGACCCCAGCGCCTACGTGGTGGAAGGATTCAAGAACGAGATGCCCCTGCCCCACCGTCCCCCTATTAACTTGAAAGCGGAGGAAATTCGGGCCGTCATTACCTATCTCCAGAGCCTAGGAGGAGAGGTGGATGCCGCGGCCATTAAGCTGCCGCCAGCCATTACTGCGGCTAGAGCCACGGTGGTCGAGGAATGGAAGCCGCTTGTACCGGTAGATGTCGAGGTCGGCAAAGAGATCTTCTTTGACCCCGAGAGTAACGCCGCCTGTGCCAAGTGTCACAAGGTTGGGGAGAAAGGAGGCGAAGTAGGCCCTGAGCTTACCGCCTTGGCCGGGACGCGCACCTTTGACTTTATAATTAAATCTATCCTGGACCCCAACGCTGAGATCGCCAGTGGGTTCGAGGCAACCCTTATCGTTACCAAGGATGGAAGGTACTTAACCGGCATCGTCAAAAAGGAGGATGCCAGCACCGTGTACCTGGCTGATAAAGAGGGCACTATCGAAAAAGTACCTAAGACAGAGATAGAGGAGATAGCTCCCCAGGAGACATCTATGATGCCGGGCAACTTCAAGGAGATACTGACCATAGATGAATTCTACAATTTAATGGCTTTCCTTCTCACCTTGAAATAGTTTTGGGAGCCTATATGGGAGAAAAGAAGCGTCAGCGCAAGATATCCTTGTTTTGGCTGAGCATTGCCACCCTGGTGGTGACTTATCTCCTGTTAAGATTCGGCCTGGGTTATCTCTCCATGCTCATTGCCGGAAAGGAAAGTCTTCTACCTATCCCTGGAGTGGCCATGCAGATGTACATCATCCTGGCCATTATTGCCCTGGCCCTTTATATAACCTTCAGCCCGGAGAACACCCGCGACTTTCTGGCGCCGGTCATAAGGTTTCTTCGGGGGCCAGAGCCGGCCTCTCCTCGATTCAAGTCTGAGCGGTTAAGACGACAGGTGGGGCTGGTAATCATCCCCCTTATTGTAGGCGGAGTTGTCTACGCCCAGATCAGGCCCCGGGTTCAAAGTCCCACTTTGCTCAGGATTCAGCATCCCACCATCCCTGGTGCCTACGAAAGGCTCCAAAATCCCTGGCGAAACCCCAGCGATGATGCGGTTAAGGCCTTTCTGGCCGAGACCAAGCTGGAGAAGATAAGCCTGGAAGAGGGCAGAGAACTCCTCCGGGAAAAGTACACGGAAGAGGGGAGAATCCTTTATCAGATAAATTGTCGCCCCTGCCACGGCACCAAAGCCGATGGCAAGGGTCCTATGGCTCGGGGATTTCGGCTTAATCCCATTGATTTCACCGACCCCGGCACCATAGCCACCCTGGTTGAGGCTTACTCCTTCTGGAGGGTGAAGGAGGGAGGACCGGGCTTGCCTGCCGGAGCCACTCCCTGGGATTCAGCCATGCCGGTGTGGAAGGGCGACCTCACTGAGGACCAGATGTGGATGATCATCATGGCCGAGTACGAGATTGCCGGCAAGGAGCCCAGAATGCCGGAGAAGCTGGAATGACGCCGAGAATGATTATTCTTACACTACTCATTCTATCAGCCTCGGTCAGCCTCTCTTACGCTCAAGTAAAGGAAGCTGTTCTCACCAAGAAGGCCGAGGAGACAGCCCAGGCCGTCGAGGCGGGCAAAAAACTATATATGAAGCGCTGTAGCTTCTGCCACGGCAACCAGGGCGGCGGCGATGGGCCAGTGGCCGACTACCTTAACCCCAGACCCCGTGACTTCAAATTGGCGTCGTACAAGTTTCGAACCACGGAAAGCGGAGAATTTCCTACTGACCAGGACTTGTTCCGGATCATCAGCCGGGGGATTCCGGGCACGGCCATGCCGTCCTGGTCCAACCTAACCGAGGAGGAAAGATGGCAGCTGGTCAGTTTTATTAAAATCCTGTCAGAGGATCCCTGGCCAAAGGACCCGCCGCCCCAACCTTTGAAATTCGGTCCGGAAATCGCCAGCCCCCCCCAGGTCATCGAAAAGGGTAAGGAAGTCTACAAGAAAGCAAAATGCTGGGAATGCCACGGCGATTCCGGCCGCGGGGAAGGCCCCTCCGCGCCTACTTTAAAAGATGACCTGGACAACTTCATCAGACCTCTCAACCTCACCAAGAGCTGGATGTACCGGGCGGGAAACGATGCCCGGGACATCTTTGTCCGTTTCAGTACGGGAATAGACACCACCCCCATGCCCTCGTACTCGGACAGCCTGTCCGAAGAGGAGCGTTGGCAACTGGCCTATTATGTTAAGTCCCTGCAGACTCAACCAGAGCCCGGCGCGGAGATCATTCTGCAGGCAAAGAGAACCGACGGAGAACTGCCTCTGGACCCCAACGCGCCGGTGTGGCAGAGGGCCGAACCACTGGTTATTCCGTTGGCTGGCCAAGTCCTGGTGAAGCCGCGCTGGCAGAACCCGTCGGTTGATGTCATTACTCTTCGGGCTTTATTCAACGATAAGACCCTGGCTTTCCTTATAGTCTGGGACGACCCTTTCAAGGACAACAGTCATCAGGAGCCAACCGAACCTAGCCCGCCGGAAACGAATACTAATTATGTGAAAGTGGACCTCTCCCGGGGAAAATATGAAGGCTTAAGAGACGCGGTGGCCTTACAGTTCCCGGTCACAATTCCGCCAGGCCAGGCTAGACCCTTCTTCCTCAGGGGCAATCC
>JAZFTZ010000202.1:0-8408 GCA_036446955.1 Thermodesulfobacteriota bacterium | reverse complement strand
GTCACCCATCTCTCATAACAACATATTGTGACGCTGGTCAAGAGCTTGAAATAGGGTAATAAAATTGAAATAATGGTTGAGGAATTGGCCTAGAAAGAAAAGCGGAGATATGGAGAAAAGGTACCGGGCCTTAAGCCAGGTCTTACGAGGTAAGTTTGGTCAGAAGGTTTATAAAGTATCGGTGGATGCCGGTTTCTGCTGCCCTAACAAGGATGGCACCATCTCCCGAAAAGGCTGCATTTTTTGTGATACGCTTAGTTTTACACCCGCCAGCACCAGAGGCGATAAGCCACTCTCCACACAGTTACAGGCGGGCATGAGCTATCTGGCCAAGAGATACCGCGCGGAAAAGTTTCTCGCCTACCTCCAACCTAATTCCAATACTTATGGGCCTGTCAGGGGGCTGGAGAAGACCTATCGCCAGCTCCTCTCTCAGCCGGGTGTGGTTGGCCTTTGCGTTGCCAGCCGACCCGACCTGATAAGCAATGATGTCCTTGACCTTCTTCAAGAGCTGGCCCAGGAGAGCTACATCTGGCTGGAACTGGGATTACAATCAGCCCACGACATAACTCTCAAACTTATCAATCGAGGGCATGACGTACAGGCGTTCACCAACGCGGTGGGACATAGCCAGGGTCGGGGCATCAATATCTGCGCGCATGTTATCCTGGGCCTTCCTGGAGAAAGCAAACAGATGATGATGGCCACAGCCGAATTTCTTTCCCGCGCCGGGATTGAGGGTGTTAAGATACATCACCTTTATGTTCCTGTTGGCACTCCGTTGGAAGAGATGTACCGCCAGGGCCAGATCAGGGTTTTGAAACTGGAGGAATACGTTATCCTGGTAAGCGAATTTCTGGAGAACCTATCACCTCAGTTGATAATTCACCGGCTGGCGGCCAGCGCGCGCCGAGTTCATTTGGTTGCGCCTGATTGGACGGCGAACAAACTACGAGTCCTGGTGGCCATAGAGACTGAACTCTCTCGTCGCAATAGCTATCAAGGCAAGGCCCGGCAGTCAGGACCGGTTGACGAAATATATCCCCAGACTCACAAAAGCAGCGCCCACGAATAAGACCGGGGCCAGAGGCTCGCCCAAGACCAAGATACCCAGGACGATACCGAAAATAACCGCCAGAAAGTTGAACGAAGATATAATAGCGGCCGGATTGGCGTGCAAAACCTTGTACCACAGCAGATACGGGAGGAAGGTACATACCACCACCAGGAAAGCGAGCAGGTAAAATACCTGGCCGGTAATTACTACCCGCTCCATGCCCTCGAACGCATAGCCCAGGGCGACCAAGGGCACCGCGCCGGCGAGCATCTGCACGGTATTAACCGTGATCAATGAGTCCTCCTTCATCAGGTTCTTTGCCCACAGGGTAGCCACCGACCAGGAGAGGGCACCCAGGCTGGTCAGCAATGCACCTAGCAGATCGGAGACATTGAAGCTGATAAGTTCTGTGGCAAAGACCACGGTAATGCCTATAAAACCGAGGATTATTCCGAAGGTCTTGGTCCGATTGAACCTTTCCTCTTGAATGAAGTACGGGCCAGCAAAGCCACTTAAAGGGGCTGAGAATTCATAAATACCGAGGCCTTACCCACGCTGGTCAGGCTTAATCCGATGAAAAAGAAGGCCTGTAACAACGTGGTCTGGACAAGGCCCAGCAGGGCGAGCTTGATCAGGCGGCAACCTTTGTTAGGGAAGGAATGCCCGCCCAGCTTCATAAACACCAGGAATAAGACACTACCCAGGGAGAACCGCCAGCCGGCCAGCATCAGCGGAGGGACGTAACCCAACAGGGTCTTGACAGTAACATTGGAAACGCCCCAGAGGAGATTAACGAATATGACCGAGATATAGGAACTGGTCGATAGTGACGTAAATATACCCCTGATTGCGCGGGAAAGATCCGAATTTGACCGGCTAGCGGCTGGTCACCGGGTTCATGGCCATCCCACCATCAATGACTACGGTCTGGCCAGTGATGTATCCGCACTCATCATCCACCAGAAACAAAACTGCCCGAGCTATTTCCTCCGGAGTTCCGGCCCGCTTAAGCGGTAAACCCTGAGTACGCTTCTGAACCGCCTCCGGGGTGGAAAATTTCAGCTGAAAAGGGGTATCGATTATCCCTGGGGCAATGGCGTTTACCCTGATCCCATGTCCAGCCAGTTCCATGGCCAGCGCCCGGGTGAAGGCAACTACCCCGCCCTTGGCGGCCACATAATGAGAGCCTCCACCGCCGCCGCCGGTGAATACGCCCACCGAGGCGATATTCACTAGGCGGCCATAACCCCGCTCTATCATGCCGCCAACCACCGCCTGAGAGCAGAGGAAGACGCCCTTCAGATTGACCGCTATCGCTTTATCCCACACCTCTTCGGGCATGGTGGCCAGCGGGGCGCGAGTCACCAACGTGCCCGCGTTATTAACCAGGATATCTATCCCGCCCAACTCCTCGATAACCTGCCTGACCATGTCATTCACTTCGGCTTTGCAGGCTACGTCAGCCGGCAATGCCATCGCCTTTCTACCTTGGGCCAAAACCTCTTTTTTGACCTGTTCAGCTTCCTTTTGGCTGGTTAGATAGTTGATGGCGACATCGGCCCCCGCCTGGGCCAAAAGCAATGCACTGGCCCGGCCGATGCCGGTAGAGGCGCCGGTGACCAAAGCAACCTTACCCTGAAGCTTCATCAAAAAACCTCACCAATCAAATCTCCAGCTTCACCCCAGTCAACTAAACCTTATCCCGGGCGAAACTCAGGCCACCGCCTTCTTCACTCGACAGGGGTAAGAGCGATGTGGAACCGAACCGCTTACCGGGTCGGTGAAATTGTTGGAGATAAGCAGATTATAATTAGCGCCCTCCGGGCTGAAGGGGTCGAGCTCTGGCAATTGAAGCGCGCTACAGGCCTGCCACCAACCGTGTTGAGTGCAGACCACCCGGGGGTCAATTCCACGGGTTAATTTAGCTTTCAGCCTTATTCGCGCCTCGGGCGTTTCCAATACCACCAATTCACCGTCGGCAATTTGCAACTCCTCGGCCTTTTCCGGATTAATTTCCAGGTAGGGATGGGCAACCCGGCTTCTAAGCCCGGCGATATTTCGGTGTTGGGTGTGGCAAAATTGTTGCAGCTTGGCCGATGTCAACAGCAAGGGATACTCCTTGGCCAACTCCGCCTGGGTCTCTATCGCTGTCCTAGACTCTTCATAGCCGGGCAAAGGATCATAACCGTGCTCTAAAAAGGTCTGGGAATATATCTCGATCTTGCCGCTCGGGGTGGAGAACCCTCCCGGTTCTCCCCGGGCATATTTCTTAAACCTCAGCTCGATGGGGACTCGGATACCGCCGGGCCTTTTTCTTATCTCCTCAAGGGTGATCCCGCTGGGTTGAAGCTGATAGTCGAATGCCGCCTGGATATCGCCGTTGAAGAACTTATCCTTAAGCTCAAGCCGCTTTGCCAGCTCGAATATTATCTTCATATCCGGCCAGGACTCGTACAGCGGCTCTACCACCCGGTTGCGCAGTTGCACGTAGGTGCAGGTATCCCGGCCCATCTCGAAGCTGGTGTGCAGATGTTCGGACTCGAAACAGCTGGAGGCCGGTAGCAGGATATCGGCGAACCGGGCAGTCGGATTCTCAAATAGGTCGGCATGGACGTAAAATTCCAACTGGCTCAGGGCCTGGGCGCCCTTGCCGATGTCGCCGTTTGATAGGAGCAGGTTGCTACCCAGGCAGACCAGCCCTTTCACCGGATAAGGGTTGCCGGTCAAAATAGCCTGGTACAGGTCGTAGGGGGTTACTGATCCCACCGTGCCGGGAGGACCGAGGGGCCTTTCGCCCCGGCCGAGCCTTTTCCTCGCCTTCTCGGAGGGAAGAAACTCGATACCGGTTACCGGGTTGGTATCTATTCGGGAAAAAATAACGTTGCCGCCCGGGGCATCAAAGTCGCCCAGCAGGCTGTACAGGACGCAGATCGCCCGGTTGGTCTGAGAGGAATTGGTATGCTCCTCAATGCCCACATAAGAGGTGTAGCAAGCGGGCCGGGCCGAGGCCAAGCTGAGCGCGGCCTGCCTGATCAAGCTTCCCGGCACCCAGGTTATCTGCTCAGCTATCTCCGGGCGGTACTGCTCGGCCAGGTCAGCCAGAAGCTGAAGCGCGGTCTTGCATTCCAGCTTGCCGCCAGTGTCTAAAGGAACCAGATATTTGCCCAACAGCGCGGGCTGGCCAGCTTCCGCTAAGCTTTTGGCACGCTGGGCGGTCTCCTCCCAGACCACTAGTTTCTTCGCCTGCCCCCCGGCGGTTATATCCTTTTCGGTCAAAAGCCGCTGGTTATCGCACCTGACCAAACAGGGGCCATTGGTCCAATCCCTCACGAAGGCCTCATCAAACAGCCCCTCGGCGATAAGGACATGGATCATGCTTAAGGCCAGGGCCCCATCAGTGCCCGGCTTCACCTGGAGCCAAATATCGGCTTTACAGGCCAGGGGTGTCTTTCGGGGATCGACCACGATCAATTTGGCTCCTCGGCGCCGGGCCTTGCCTATTTGGATAGCCTGTAGCGGCCAGGAGACGTTGGGATTGTGGCCCCACAGCAAAATGCAACCAGTGTTCTCGTAGTCCGGGTAGGGAATGCCTACACCGTAGGTGTATTTAGAGCATTGGTCTTTGTGCCAATTGCATATATGGGTGGTGCCCAAATTGTTCGGGCTGCCGAAGGCATGGGCCAGCCGGGTGAGCCAGGCAGAAAAGTCGACCGCGGGGCTGCCCCCCAACCCTCCCCGGCCGAAAACCACTGCTTCTGGCCCAAAGGTTGTCTTTATGCGAGTAAACTGGGAGGCAATGATTTCCATCGCCTCCTCCCAGGATATCCTCTGCCAGCCGGGGTCCGGGTCACCCTTAGGTCGGCTCCTCCGCTGAGGATACTTGAGCCGCTCAGGGTGGTAAACCAGCTCGGGCGCGACCCGCCCCTTAATACACATTCCACCAGCGGGGTGGCTGGTATCCCTTTCCATCCTTTTGAACCGGCCATCCTCTAGATAACAAATGACCCCGCAGCGGGATTTGCTTAACGAGCAATAAGTCTGGATGGCTTTCTGGTTGCCAGAGGATTTGTTGGATGAGCTTCTCATCGTCGTTTCCTCGACCATCGGGGTAAACCTCGAAACCGGAAATGGGCCTGTGATTCAGCCGGACGTCACCACTATCATAATAAATGTACAAAGCTGCTTGTCAAGGCCTTTAACCTCGGCCACTTATGGGGGAAAACCCTTTAAAAAGGGTTCCCCCCACAAAAAACCCTTGAACTTCCACAATCATCGCATTATATTCAGCTAACGTCTCACACTTAAGGATTAGAAAAGCCCAGGCAGCTAGGTCACGAACTGACATAAGAGGTATCGAGAAGATGACCGTGCTTACCAAGACCATTTTCTCCGGCTTTCTGATCTTCTTTGCCCTGGTGGCCTTTTTCACCATGTTCGAACTCTTGGCCCGGGGGTCCCATCGGTTTAACCCGGCGGTGCTGCGAATCACCCATCGGATAGCCGGGTTTTGCTTTACCGCCATATTCCTGTCGGTCAGCTATTTCTGCATAAGGGATTTTGTTACTGCTACCACCGATGCCTCCTCCCGAGCGGTATTCCATGCCGTGCTGGCCATAGCAGTGTTGCTAGTGCTGTTTATTAAGATATTAATCGTGCGCAGTTATCGTCAATACATGCCCCGATTGCCCCAGTACGGCCAGATAATATTCTCCCTGGCTATTATCCTGGTGTTGATCTCGGGCGGCTATTATTCCCTGTTGCGAGCTACCGGAAACTTCGAAGGGCTGGCCGCTATCATCGGAAAGCAAACCGTGTCCAAGGAGTTCGGCCGCCACTTGCTGGAATTGAAATGCTCCAAGTGCCACACCCTGGAAAGGATATTCTTCCAGACCAAATCCCCTCAGGGCTGGGCGACTACGGTAAGGATCATGCAAGCCAGGCTGCCCGGTTGGATAAACGACACCGAATCGGAGGTGATCATAGACTACCTTAAGGAATCCCGTGGCCCCCAATTGGTATCCGAGCTACAAAGGAGGTCGGAGATCAGAAAACGAGGGGTCGATGCTATGACCAGAGGTAACGAGATTTTCCGAACGAGATGTAGCCCCTGTCATTATTCCGATAAGCTGGAAGATAAGGTCGGCCCAGGACTTTTGGGCCTTTTTGGCAGAGGAAGGTTGCCCTTCAGTGGCCGACCCGCCACCATAGAAAACGTGAAGCGCCAGCTGCGGACGCCGATAAACCAGATGCCACCCTTTACCGATCTGACTGATGAACAGGTAGAAGATGTAGTAGCATTTCTACTATCATTGTAAGGCCCCATCAGTGGCTCGAATAGTGGGATAATTCTGGCGATCTTGGAATAGATTCAGCCAACAAGAAGTGGCAAAACAATTAGCGTCAGCCTTTTCAGTGAGGTGGGCCATTAACCAATCAGCCAGGAGAGGAACGAACAATGAAGGCCAAAGAAATTATACTGGAAATTGTGCTCGCCTTGGCTATTGGCATCAAAAGGTAAATATGGAACGTATCGTGGACGACGGCGATATAAAATACGCCAACGAGAAACTGGGGCCATATACTCCGGCAAGGCGCTAGTTAACTAAAGTGGCCAGATTCTGTTCAAGTGATCCAGAAGTCAAGGCAGGCAGATGCTAGATCGGAGCTATTTTTCTCTTGCATTACCTTGCCTGATAAAAGAGAATATAAATATCTATTGTCACACTTGAGAGACTAAGCTTTAGCATCGTGATCCTGGTCCAGGGTTACTAATAGACATCAAGTATATAGAGATTGCGCAAAGAGACACCTTGAGCATCCGAAGCGCCATGGTATAAAGCTTTCCAAGGTCACTTTTCAGACCGGCTCAGGCACAAAGTTTTCGGGGCCAGTGGAAAGAAAAAAGGGGCAAGGAGTGGGGCTCATGGCTAAAGGCATTAGGGTGAGGCTAGGCGCCCTGACCGGACTGGCTTTCCTGACCTTGTTGCTGGTAGGTAATATCATCTGCCTGGAGCCGACCGAATCCTTCAACCTGCCGCTGGTCTTCTCCACGCCCGATATCGCTAACCATTGTTATCAGAATACCGTCCTGGCCCTCCCTTCCGCGGCCTTTGTGCGTGCTCTCTCTGATCTGGCTTACCCCCTGCAAATTAACCATACCCCCGGGGCAGGTGTCATCTGCTCGCAGTTGCGGTTCTTACCCTACCCGCCAACCGTGGCGCTCATTTAAGAACAGCTCGGGCACTGCTCGCCACATTCTTTTTTCCTTATATCGCATTTAGAATTCCCCTCGATCTTGCGCTAGCTTCGCCGGTGAGGCGGCCCGCCTCTTCGGGTCTAATGTTTTCGGCGGTATGGATTACACTTATTAAGGGAGGGTGAAAGATGTCAGCAAGATTACCTCTTAAGTTCTTGGGTCTGTTGATTTCCGTGATCATTCTTGCGCCGGTTTCTCTTCCGGGAGCGGAGAAAATCCGGTTCGGGACCTCCTTCAGAGGCCCCCATTATGATTTGCCCATGCTGGCTGCAGAGGAAAAAGGCTTTTGGAAACAGGAGGGGATAAATATAGAATGGCTGAGCCTAGGTGGTGGTGGCCCGTTGCATCGCGCGACGGCCGCGGGAAAGATCGACCTGGGCATGGACGGCGCCGCCAGCGCCTTGCAGGCCATCAGTGCTAAGGTGCCTATGGTAATCGTCGCCGACATGGATCTGCCTATTGAGTGGTACATGTGGGTGAAGGCCGATGGGCCCATCAAGCAAGCCTCAGACCTGAAAGGAGGCATTGTGGGCACTAACAGGTTTGGCTTCTCCTCCCACGCGTTTACGATAATATTTATCAGAAACCTGGGCCTGGAGAAGGATGTGCGCGTCGTGGCCATAGGAGGACTGAGGGCAAGGATTGCCGCGCTTAAGACGGGCGCCATGCAGGCGTTTCTCGACGGTGGCCTAGTGGTAGCCAACCTCAAGGCCCTAGGGGAGATCCGAGACGTGGGTACCTTAAAGCGGTTCTTACCGCGAAAATGGTCCGACCAAACGGTATATGCCCGCCGACAGTTCCTCCAGGCGAATCGCAAGCAGGTCAGAAAGGCGGTCCGCGGCATCCTGCGGGGGGCAGCCTTTGTGCGGGATAACCGGGCCTGGACCATAGAGAAGCTCCAGTCCTTTTCAAATTTTTCCCCTGAGGCGGCCCAAGTGGTGTACCCCCAGCTTAACTTCGGGCCGAGCGGTCGGGTAAACCCAGAGAGTTTGAAGAACGTAAGGAGGTTCTTGATCGATTTCGGCATCGTATCCTCGGAAAAGATTCCTCCCGTAAGCCAGCTTTATGTCGGAGGACTCGCTCCCTAGCGTCATA
>JAZFTZ010000201.1:0-8020 GCA_036446955.1 Thermodesulfobacteriota bacterium | reverse complement strand
GCCGGTAAACTTGGTTGTGTATAAGGTCTCAACCGACGGGGTCTGCTTTCGGGAGATCACCCCCTGCTCAATAAAGAAGTTGAGGACGTTCTCGACCTCCCCGGCTACCCCGGTAACCACTATATTTCCTTTGGGGATTATACCGGCTTGCTTAATAGTCTTGACCGCGATGACACTGGCGGCCAGGCCAGCTTTCATATTGTAGACCCCCAACCCATAAATGTTTCCCGCTTCCACCCTGGCCGCCGGCAATGACCCCGGGCTCAATGGGCCGGTAGCCGGGTAATCCTCATCCTCTATCCCGGTGAAGCTGGTATCGAGATGGCCGTTGAATATGAGCGTGGGGCCGCCTCCACTCCCCGGCAGAAGACCCACCGCGTTGCCCCGCTTATGGTTAATTTCTTGATAGCTGGTTTCAAGACCAGCTTGCCTCATATAATCTACCAGGAACTTGGCACAGTCGCCCTCTTCTCCGGTCCGGCTGGGGATATTCACCAACTGGCAGGTTAACTGAACCAATTCTTGGCGGCGAACCTTCGCCAGCGCCCTTTTTATCATCTGGTTTATTGAAGAACGCATTGCCGACCTTTTAGCTGACCCGTTGAGGTCGTCCTTAATAGAGGATTAGGTTGATATTATCTGGATTTTATCCTCGGGATAATACCTCCCGAACCAGCTTTTGAAAAAGTTGTCAGCTGTCCCGCTGGTTGCCCAGCCTCAACCCGATAACCTGGAAAGAACTCGGCCAGCAGCTCAAATAAGAGTGATTTGTACAGCCTCAGACGCCGCTTTGGATAGGGCCGAATAAATTCGCCATCGGCAGGTGCTAACCGGTTATCTCTTTGGTATAGAGCTTGTCTAACGGAACGGTCTCCTCCTCTTTAAGCACCCCATATTCTATGAGGAAGTTCCTGACATTCTCCAAGGCTTTGCTGTCTATTTGGCCGCCTTTTCCATAGTTTACCGCATTATTTACCGCTTTGGCCACCTCCCCCTTATAACCGGAGTATGTCCTGATTTTCTCCAGCGCCCATTCCCGGTTCTCGGTCACGAAATCCCTGGCCTTGAGAACGCCCCGGACCATTTTCTTGACATCGGCTTTATTGGTCTTCAAGAAATCTGTTCGGGAGACTATAACCACGTCTATCCATCTTCTGGGAAGGAAATCATTTATGGATAACAGCTCTCTGACAACGCCTTCGCCAACTAAGGGGGCCATGGTAAAGAAGTCCGATACCTTGCCGTCGAGAGTTCCAGACCTTAACGCGGCCAGCTCCTGGAGTACCCCTCCGCCAGCCACCAGCTTCATCTCCTTCTCGATCCCCAATGACTTAACCACCACCCGGCCGTAAGCATGCACCACTCCGCCAAACCTGGCTATGCCTATCTTGGCCCCCTTTAGGTCAAGGGGTTTCTTGATGGCGCTATCGGTGCGGACGTAGACGTAGAAATCATGTTTTTTGAGTTTTAAATCAGCCACTATTATGACCGGTATTCCCCTTGATGACGACCGGATGGCTGAGATCGCTCCTGAAAAGCCGATCTTTAAGGCTTTGGCAGCCATGGCCCGATAGAATGACCTTCCCGACCTGAAAGGTACCCATTCCGCATCCAGCCCTTCCCGCTTCCAGAAGCCCTTCTCGGTTGCCGCCAACAGAGGCAGGGCATGATGAGGGCTGGTCCTTAGGGATGTGCCGAACTTGAGGGTCTCGGCCCCAAAAACCAGATCAAAGCCAGTTGGTGCAATGATCAGGCCGCAAGTCAAAAGGATAGCTATGCCCACTCCAAAAAGCTTGGTCCGCACTGTCACACCTCCTTTGAATAATTGAATGGTTTAGACTTCATATTACTTTTATTACTGTCTTCCCTGGAATTGCCCCCCCAGACATCCGTCAAGCTTTTCTCAAAATGTCTACTTCTCCCTCGGCCTGCTATCCGCTAGTTGGCTGGCAATTGGGGGCTAAGCTCTTGATTGCCTGGAAACCAGACTATTCGGTCTTAGCCTCCCTTATTCGTCTAGCTCTCAGGTTATCAGCCCGGCCAGCAAGACCATATCCGTTGATGCCAGATTCATCAGGCAGTTCAATAGATCGGGCCAGTGGTTAAATCCCCTTGCTGCAGAATATCTAACCCAGCAAATATGTCACTACTTATCATGTCCCATTGAAGGCTAGTCTTTGTGCTGCCAATCTGAACCTATCAGGGGGGCACGAATCTGTCAAGCAAAAATCGGCCTTGCTGTATGTTGTTATGAGACATGGGTGGCACTCCCCAGGGGACGGGTCGAGCTAGTCCTTCCAGGGGGACGGGCCGTGGCCCCCTCCCCCTGGAAAAATTTCCCCCACAATCAATCCCTATTGTTTTTATGAGGCAAGAAGGCGGTCTAGGGCTTGCTTAAACCTGGCATAAGGGTGGGGCCCTCTTATCATCATGAGAGCCCGTACCTTTAGATCCGTTCGGCTTTGTATATCCTAAGAAGAAGCTGGGTGTACCCCGTACCCCGGCCTCGATGCCCTCCACTATATCATTGCGTATTTTCGACACATATTTCCCGCTATCAAGGCATAGCTTGAAGTTTGACAGGTTTAAGCCAATTGCCTGGGCATGGCGCGACAGATCTGTCGGTTTTAAAGCCGTCTGATTGACAAAGAGCTGATCGTGCATCTCCCAGTATTTTCCCTGTTCACCCGCGCAGTGGGCCGCTTCATGCGCCTTTAGTGCCAGCGGGTGGATCGATTCTATAGGAAAGTCGCGGAAGACGTACTTAACCTTGCCTGTTTTGACGTAATCCCTTTCCAGCTGGGGCATAGTCTGGCGGTTGTGACGGGCACAAAAGGGACACTGATAATCAGAGAACTCGATCAGCGTAAGCTTAGCATTCTTGTTGCCCTTGAAAGGGCTGTTATCGACGCTTAGAATAGCGTCCCTGGTTTGCGGTGGTAACGGAGCCTGCATTCTTCTGAGCAGGCTTTTGATTGCCTGAAGCTCCTTTCGAATCGTTATCTGGCCTTGCTTGAGCGACTCCATCTCTTTTCTCAAGCCCTTCAGCTCTTCACTGAATTGGGTAAACCCGGCTGAAGGGAGAAACATAGTCAGGATAATCAGCCCAAGAAGGACCCTTAACAATTTCTTTGCCGTGAGTTTATCTAAACCGGGGAGAGAACTCATTTCCCTGCCAAGCCTTTTAAATGGTAATCTCAGGCCGATAACCAGGGATTTACTTCAGCTTCAATTTAGCTGGCTTTGCTCAGAAAGTCAAAACCTATTCTCCTCGCATATATATTGCTATGGGACATGGATGATAGTCTCTGGGGGGCAACCCTTTTAAAAGGATTGCCCCCAGAGAAGGGAGGATGGCCAAAGACGCGGCCGGCCGGCAAAATATGTACAGGCAGGAATCGGTTATTACACTTCCATTCTTCAAGGCCTCAGGGGTCGATGGATCCTTTTAGCAACGAGGGAGTGCCCTAATCAACAGCAAACAATTATCAGAAACTAGGCGCGCAGGCACTTAGCACCCAGCCTTACCGGCGAAACCATTTATCCGAAAATCACTGCGCGAACTCCTTAGCGTAGAGCGAATCTAAGGTCGGCGCCTCATCTTTAGCTACCATACCTTGCTCTACGATAAAATTTATCGCGATCTCCAGCCTCTCTTTTCTTACGTTACTACCAGGTCCGTAACTTAGCTGGGAGTAGATTTCATTAGCCGCGGCCGTGGTAAACTTCCATTGACTCTTCAACTTTTCCACGGCCCACTTCCGGTTCTTCATAATAAAATCCCCCCCTCGCATATAGCCTTTTATTACTTTCTTCACCGTATCAGGCTTCTTAGCCAGAAAAGTCTTGGTCGCATAAATTGTCGCACCTACAAGTCGCGAGGCTTTGGGGGCATATTTTCTCATGTCCACCAAAATACGGGCCTCCCCGATTGCCTTCAGCGGCGCCATAGTCAGATTGTCCCTGGCTATGCTATCCACGGCCTTGGCCCTGAAGGCTGCCGTAGCCGCGGCACCACGGCCCAACGCGATGAACTTCACATCCTTCTCAATTCCTAAATTCTTGATCGCTATCTTTGCCAATCTGTGGGGCGAGCCGCCGAACCTGGTAACCCCTATCGCTTTTCCCTTAAGGTCCCTGGGATTTTTTAAGGGGCTGTCCGTGAGGACCCAAACACCAAACCCATACGTAATCCTGGGGTCGGCCACAATTATCATGGGTACCCCGCGGGCGATAGCAAGTATTGTGCTGACCGGACTGAGAGTCCCCATGTCCAATGCGCCCGCGGCCACGGCTCGAACCATGGTAGTAGACGCACCAAAGGCACGCCATTCCACTTCCACGCCCTCCGCTTTCCAGTACCCTTTTTCCATGGCGGCCAGAACCGGCAAAACGAAGTACGAGTTCGATTTGGAGTGGTTGGCGAACCTGACCTTTTCGGCGGATAAAACGCTGCCGGACATGAAAAAGAGGGCGGTCATAGCCATCAGGCCAAACATAAATCTTGCTCTAACCATCTTTTTACCTCCTTGCTGTTGCATTACGAAACGGCTCCGAGTTTATCACATTTTGCCGTCTCAATGGTCTTGACGGCTTGGCAAGGGCAATCCCGCCCACGCACGCCGCCATGTCGGCCACGGATATAGCCCCATGCTTCGAATCACCTCAAGCTCAGGTTGCTCAGCCCGGCCACCTAAGCTTGAATGGAGTGCCCCTGCTCAAAAGCAAAAAACACCGTATCTCATGTTACAGTGCTTGGTGACTTCTCTCTACCCCAAACCACTAGCCCCCTTGAGGCTGGGTTTTTGATTTACTTTAAGAAGATTACCAAACACTTGGATATAGGTCAAGCCCAAAACGGTCTTGACCTATTATTGTTATGAGACATGGGTGATAGTCTGTGGGAACCCTTTATAAAGGGTTCCCCACACGGTTGTCTTTAAATATTCACTGGTGTCGTCGATAGCAGCGGAGGTGTGTCTAGGGCCTTGTCGACCGAGCGACGCTGCCTCAAACTGGAAGCGCTTTAATGGTGGCCCGTGGCCACCCGGCGTATATAACCCAGCCGGCTGCCGACTTTTTTCATCAGATAAATGATATTAGTACCGAGTCGGGGAATTGGCCCAGTCGCTCGCCCTCGGCTGGTCACCGCCCTCTATAACCTCCTTGCCGCTCGCCGCCGCGTTCTCGCCTTTCCCTGGCTTGGCTTACAGTGAGGCTTCTCCCATCAAGGGAATGCCCGTTAAATAGCTCGACCGCCTTGATTGCTTCCTCTGAGGTGGCCATTTCCACAAAGCCGAACCCTTTGGAACTGCCAGAGTATCTGTCAGTTATTATTCTGGCCGATTCGACGGTACCGGCCTGCTCGAAAAGGGTCCTTAGTGCTTCCTCCTTGGTCTCGAGGGAAAGGTTGCCCACATATAATTTGGTGAACATTTGTTGAATCTCCTTATACTGAAGTGTAAAATCGAAGACTCACATTTCAACTCCTAATGGAGACAGGCCTCTATCGCCTGTCTATATGGAGGCCTTTCAATGCATGCTAGCATAGGAATACGCTTATGTATAGTTTTTATGAATTTCGATCGACCTCGTATTAACAACACAAAAGGCCCTCTCTCGGCAAAGGGCCAAGCTCCTTCCGCTTCAGCTAAAGTTGAAGCAAAGCCATGCAACCTAATAGCCTAGCAAAATTAGCAGCTAAACCAAATGGCAAAACGTGGCAGGCTAAGGCTGCGGGTTTATCCTCAGCAGATAGCCAGGCTGAAAAGGGAAGGCTTATCCTTACGCCAGATTGCCTGGCTTCTTACCTGAATGGATTGACATAACTTGTTCGGTGAACCTATTCGTGTATAACTCATCCACCGACGGCGCGTCCTTGGTAATCATATGATACTCAATAATTTAGTCTCAAAACCACCGATGTCTCAATCTGGCTTTCAGATATATTCCAGTACTTGTTCAGAAGCTCGATAGTTTCCTCTCGAGAGGTTAGAGCAAACCCATGCTTCCTGTAAAAGTTAATCGCCCAAGTTGCGGCCGCCCATGTCCCGACCAAAACTTCTTCGGTTCCCACCAGTCTGATTAAATGTCTGAGCAGTCTGCTCCCGATTCCCGTTCTCTGATGCCCGGTCAGAACATAGGCATGCCTAATCAGCGCAGTATCTGAGCGGGGCTGAATACCCATTACTCCGAAAAGCCGCCCTTCCTCCTCCCACCCGTAAAACTTGACCCCGGCTTCCAGCTCCTCATCGAGCTCTTCCTGAGGCATATAAGGTTCCTTCCACATATCAGAAGGAATCACTCCCTTATAGGCAATGGCTGACTCGTTGATGATGTTGAAAATTCTTGTCCGGTCGGCTAATGACAGTTCCTTTAGCATCAAATCCCCCTTCAGGCTTCCCAAACTTCGATGCTCTCGCCCAAGATAAATGAACCTGATGACAATATAGTGCCAGCTCAAGGTCAAGGTAACGGCAACATTAGAATCAGGTAAGCCGGTAACGGGGGGCAACACCGCCCCGGAAAGATATAAACCTGGATTAACTTGCTGCTGGCTTTCTTGACGGTCGAATTTGTCCTGAGAGGAATGGGAAATAACTCGGCCCTTGCCGCCTCATCTCTCCTCACCCTTCTTGGTTATATGCTCGATATAAACGGCCAAGGCCCAAGCCTGCTCGGTAGTTAAAGCATCGGCATAAGAGGGCATGGGTGTTCCCATCATGCCTGTGAGGATTGTACGTATGATATCGCGCGCCCTGGCCCCTCCTCTAAATAATTGATCCCCTTGACGAAAGTCTAAGAGCCTCATGGGATTATCCCAGTCATCCTTCAATTCGGGAGCGGAGGGCCCATCGCCCCTCCCCTCCTTTCCGTGACACTTCCAGCACTCTGCCTCATTGTAAAGCGTCTCCCCTTGTGAAATTAAATCCGCGGTAACCGGAGGCTCCTTCCCTATGTCGATGGGCTTATCAGGGTCTCTCTCTTTGAATGGGGGGGACAAGGTTTTGATGTAATAGACAAGGGCCCAGCGCTCTTTGGCGGTCAAATATCTGAAAGGGGGCATCCGGTATTCGGGGAATCCATGGGTTATCGTGCGAAACAGGTCTTCATCGGTGGGCAGCGATCCCGAGGGGGTGGTGCGAACCTTAAATTTGCCGGATGTAAAATCTCTTGGTTTTGTGAAGAGATACCGGACGGCCCTCCCATCTCCCTCTCCCCGTTTACCATGGCAATATAGGCAGGCCACTCTAAAAATTTGCTCTCCCAGGTTTATCAGACCCGTGGTTTCCGGGACCCTCCTTTCCAGGGACTCTTCCCAGGGCAGGGGGGCTTTGGCGAGTGAGGACTCCCGCTGAACTAGCTTTTCTCCATACGCCGGTATTATTCCCAGCACAAGGGCTATTAATATCCCTAAGGTCATGGACCCCTTCATGATTGACACCTCCGGCACATTAGTCGTCAGATTATGGTCCTCGGGGCGAAGCTCATGGTCGTAAATGACTTCTTATATGGTGATTCACCGATCTTCCTCACCCGGCCCTTCCCCAGTTTGAAGCGAGGGCGACCGCTGATTGGGTCGGGCACCATGGGGGTGATGCTGTTAGCTGGGGAGACCTTATCCAGGAACATGGTGAAGGTCACCCCGGGTTTGACGGCATCGGTCACTATCGCCACCGCGGTGAAGCTTCCCCTGACAAACTCGATATCTCCTCTCTCCCTAAGCTTGGCGAAGGACAGGTCATCGCTACTGACACCAAGGAAACCACCCGTCTGCACCGGGACCTTATCATTCTCGATGTCCAACAAGTCACCGCTCTCTATTCTCCGAGGCCTGGCGTCATCGGGGTGGATCTCTAAAAAGTTATCGGGCCACTTCTGGGTTATGTAGGGCCGCCTCTCTCTATCATCGAAACCGGATTGCCAGACCTCGTTGATTCTGCCGTTAGTGACCCACAGCTCATCCCCTTTAGGTTTGATGAAATCATAGAAATCTTTGAAGAGCTCCCAGGGGCTCTTA
>JAZFTZ010000200.1:0-10753 GCA_036446955.1 Thermodesulfobacteriota bacterium | reverse complement strand
TCTCCTTGAGTCGGTCAACGTTCAAGCCCGCCCTCTCTACAGACCTGAGGGAAGCCTCCCCTTTGTCGATTGAATCCTGGGTATCCCGCAATAAGACGAACATGTCATTCCCCAGCTTATACTGAGAAGAGTCAGTGCCGTGACATTTAGTACAAATGTTGCCATCCTTGTTGGCAAATAATTTCAAACTAGGGAAAATTATCTCGTGGTTGCCATGACAGTCAACACAACGGGGCATCCCCATCCTCTGAACCGCCAGATAATGAGGGCTCTTGCCAAAATAACTGGCCGTGTTTGCGTGACAGTTGCCGCAGACGTTGGCCACCTCCCTCACTCCGGGGGGAGCGGCCGCGTGAATGCCGTGGCAATTGGCGCAGTTGGGGGCCAGAGCTGGGTTCTTTCCCTCTATCTTTCCCATCAAAATCTGGCCGTGGTAGCTCCTTTGATATTTCTCGAACTGGTCGGTGGGTATATCATACCCCTTCATCCTCGCCTTATCGGAATGGCAAGCGGCACAGGTTTGCGGTACCCGAGTATGATATACCAAAGATTCAGGATCATCCTTTTTCCTTATATCATGCACACCATGGCAGCTTATACAAGTGGCCACCCGGGTGTCGCCTTTCTCAAATAACAGCTTACCGTGTTGGCTGAGCCGGTACTCGGCATACTGGTCGGTCCTGATATTGTACGGCCGCATCCGCCTGATGTCGGCATGGCATCTGGCACAAAGCTTTGGAATCCTCCTGGGATCGGGCTTGCCCACAAATCCCCTCTTGGCCGACATCGCTTTCCCCATATCGGTGGTCCGGGAATCGCCCCCATGGCAATCAACACAGGTAACCCGAGCCTTGGCGTGGACACTTTTGTTAAACTCAGCTACCGGGTCGGCCTGTTTACCAGTCAAAGCCTGGTGGCAGGTGACACAACCGGACTCCAGTTGTTGCGCACTAACCCAGCCCACCGAGGGGAAGTAAGCGATCGTTGCTAGCATACTAAGGATAAACCACCTGGACAAGTTCACCCCCTTTTACCTGGAGTCAGGAGTAATGCCCCCAAATAGTCAAGCCGACAAAGGCCAGCACAGCTAAGATCCCCAGAATCACGGCCAGCGGCCTCCGAAAAGGATGTCGCTCGGGACGGCGGTCAATAAAGGGCAGGAAGATCAGGATAGCCATGATAACTCCCTGACCTACTACCCCCAGCAGCTTAGGGGCCCACTGGCCCAGAAAACTCAAGTAGTCGGCCACCTTCAGAAGCTGATAGGGAGCGAGGAAATACCACTCCGGCTTGATATGCTCAGGAGTGAAAAAGGGATCAGCCTTCGGCTCCATCGGGGCAGGAATAAAGGTTACCAGCGTGATCAGTACTCCCAGTGAGATAAAAATAACCATGATCTCCTTCAAGAAGTGAATGGGGAAAAAAGGAACGCCTTCTTCAGCTTCTTGGCTGTTTGCCCTACCAGCCTCCTTCTCGGTCATATCTATCTCCCCCTAGCAAGCCTAAAGAGGCCCGGAAATGCCTTGCCTTCGAATCACGGCGAAGTGCACCGCCAAAAAGAATGAGATAATAGCCGGCAGAATCACCACATGGATGGCAAAAAACCTGGTCAGGGTAGTCTGAGAGACCTCAGCGCCTCCCCGAGTCAGATATTTCAGGGTATCGCCAACCAACGGTATCGCCCCGGGAATCTCGGTCCCCACCGTAGTAGCCCAATAGGAGATCTGATTCCAGGGAAGAAGGTAGCCGGTAAACCCAAATCCCAGGGTCAGCATAAACAGAACAAAGCCCGCTATCCAGTTTAAATCCCGGGGCGACTTGTAGGCCCCATAGAAGAAAACCCTCAGCATATGCAAGATGACCATGATAATCATCAAATTCCCTGCCCAGAAGTGAAGCCCCCTAATCAGCCAGCCGAAAGGAACCTCGTTGGTTATGTAGACCACACTGGCGTAAGCTTCGGCAGTGGTGGGCCGATAATACATCAGCAGAAGGATGCCGGTAACCGCTAGCACCAGAAACATGAAAAAAGTTATTCCCCCGAAGCAAAAGGTCCAGTTGACATGGTGGGGTACCGGTTTCTTGAGGGCTTTTTCTAAAGCCTGCCTGATTCCCAATCTTTCATCCAGGGGCCCATAGACGAAACCAACTAAACTGAGCCAGCTCAAGATCTCCCTTAAGCTTATCCTATGCTCCAGATCCTTCTGCTGCCCGCTTTTTTGCTCCAATCTCTCCTCCGCTACCTTTTACGCGTCTCCCACGACTATGCGGCCGCCAACGATTTTCGCCTGAAAGGTGGGCAATGGCCGAGGCGCCGGCCCGCCTAGAACATTACCGTTGAGGTCGAATATGGCCGCGTGGCATGGACAGAACAAGCGATTGTTTTCTCGCTCCCACTTCACTATACAGCCCAGATGAGTGCAGACCGCGGAAAGAGCATAAACAGAATTTTCCTTCCTGACCACGACAATCGCTGTGCCCTGAAACCTCAACATTTTAGCATCGCCTACACCCAACTCATTCAGTGGTATGAAAATGGTTTGGGAACCGCCACTGCCCGCGTCTCGCGGTGGCCAGAGAAATCTAACAACGGGATAAAAGACCGCTACGGCAAAGCCGAAAAGCATAACGAAAAGAGAGGAATTTAACAGTATCCTTCTGGAGATTAACTTTTTTTTCATAAGCTTCTCCTCTCCCCGCCCATAGCCCCAGACTCACCTGAAAAAGAAGAATCCTGCCGGAACATCTTTCTCGTCCGATGCCATAGGTATGTCTATAGTAACCGGCTGAAGCAATACCGGCCGGTGGTCATAATGCAATTCAGCCCGCACCCTAGCTTTTACATTCCGCCGAAGGTTAAAGATGAATTCCTCGCGTCGCCTCTCCCGGGGAGCCAGCCGGTTGTCCTTAACCATACGGGCGGCATCGGTAAATATCCGCTCCGCGCCCAGGGCGGTATTCCCGTCCGCATCGGCTAGCACCCTTTCATAGTGGAGCTCTTGGGTGAGAACCTGCCCGCCCGCGGTGGTAAGGATCAATTTAAGGATGATGCGCCGGTTGGGCATGCCCGTCGGTACCATATGCGCCGCGCCTACATTAGTGAGCTCTACCCTAACCTTCACCGCATCGCCGACCCGTTCCACCTTCACCAGTTGCAGCTTTACCGTTTTTTGCAGCTGTTCCTGAGACCGGCCGGCGGCGATATCGTGAAGGTTGCTGAAATGACAGGACTGACACGGTTTCCCCTCCCTGGAATAGGGCCCGTTCCTCCATTCATTCAAAGTATCAAGTACCGCTATTCCATGCCGGTTAGTATATTGGTGACAGGCGCCGCAAAACTCCGACTTCTTTAAAAAATCGGCATATTGAACTTTGTGGGCCGGAGTGGCAACGACCACCCGGCTGGACCCCCGCTTTACCGGCCCGGGTTTGAGCGAAAAGGGGTTGGCCGCACGATGTAAGTCAACCTTGCTCACCGTATGGCAAAAATCACAGGTTATCCCCTCGCGGGTTATGGACCTAACCATATCGAAATCTTTGCTGACCATGGTGGTTGGAGCGTGACAGCGGGTGCAGAACGTCTTGACCTTGCCCTGACTGGCTAAGTAAGCCTGCATGTAGGCCGCCTGGTATATCGGGTCGGTCACCGACATGGCGTGTAAGGAGTTCTTCCAGGAGTTATAAATATCCAGATGGCACCCACCACATGTCAGGGCAGAGGCGTAAGTCTCCTTCGACTTAACTCTGCCTTCTGCCCAGCCAACTCCCGGCTGTGACAGAACTAGCACCGCGAGAAAAGTTATAAAAAGCAACGCCACAAATGCCCAGCGCAAGTAAAGACTTCTCATCCAACGATCTCCTGCTGACATGGGAGAACAATTTCGGTGAGGAACATCAGCCCAACTATCCTTTCCTTGGCTACCCTGCTCCCTCCCCTCTTTATGGCCGCCCCACTTGCCCCAAAAAAAGGGGATATTTGCTACCCCCCTATCTCAATCAGCGACTAAGCCAAGTTTATTTTAATATCCCTACCAAAAATGTCAAACGTTTGCTATAATTTTTCTGGAATAATATAAAACAGTTTAAATCAATTATTTAGCCCATTTACGACCGAATTTCTCTCCTTATTGTTATAAAAAATATATCGACAATCTTATCAAATTATTCTAAATAGAATAATAGTTTTATTCATTGGCCTTCCATGCCAGGGGGGTAAAAAATGATACAAATCAGAGTGTGTGTTGGCTTGCTAGCACTGGCCTTATTGGTCCTTCTTCCCGCGAGTTCCCAGTCCCAGCCGGTTGTCTTCCCAAAAGGATGCTTAAACTGCCACGGCCCTGAACCGGAATATCCCATACGGGGTATCAGGGCGCAGTACATGACCTCCGGCCACAAGACCATCGGGAATGCCTCCTATGCCAACGGAGGCGGCTGCCAGAAGTGCCATACCAACGAGGGGTTCATCCAGTATGCGAAGACAGGCAAGGTGGACCGAAAAGGTTTTATTCCCAACCCATCAGAGATAGGCTGCTTCACCTGCCATGACCCTCACATCAAGGGTGACTTCTCCCTTCGAAAGACAGATAAGGTCACCCTGGCCAACCAGGCAACCTTTGACAAGGGGAAGGGAAACCTCTGCGCTAACTGCCACCAGGCGAGAAGAGCGGCCAAGAAGGAGGTGAAGCCGAGAAAGATAAGCTCCTCCCACTGGGGGCCCCATAACGGACCGCAGGCGGACATGTTGCTGGGAACGAATGGCTACGAGTTTCCCGGGAAAAACTATTCCAAGTCGGTGCACACTCTCCTGCCTAAGGCGAATTGTGTAACCTGTCACATGGCCCAGCCGACAGGACGTTACTCGCTCTCGCCTATGGTAGGCGGCCACAGCTTCAGGGTTGAGGGAGAGGTGCATGAAGCCCCCAAGGTAAACGCGGCCGGATGTACAGTTGGCGGCTGCCACCGGGAGATGAAGCAAGTCAAAGGCGCGGCCATTTTCGCGCGTCGGTCGCCGGCCGATTATGACCGCGATGGAAAGATCGAGAATATCCAGGAAGAGGTCCAGGGGCTATATGAGAGGCTGATCAACAATCAGGGAACCGGCCTGTTACAAACGATGAAAGGCCCGCTTTACGATGGCAAAGGGAGATTCATAAAGAACAAGGCCAAGTACCCGGTTGAGGTAGTGGCTGCCCTTTACAATTACAAGTTCGTCGAGCGGGATAGAAGCAAGGGAATCCACAACACTAAATACGCCATCCAGCTGCTGATGGATTCCATAAAGGCGCTGGATCCCAAGTTTGATGATTCGAAAAGGCCATAAGAATAAAGGCCCGGCTTTTTGTATAGTTTCAGTTAACCAGGCCAGCTAGGTCTGGGCCTCCCGCGGGGCGGGGCTTGATTTATAAACTCTCATCATCCAGCCGAGCGGGGAACCAGCTTGTCAGCCGCGCTCGGATAATACCAGGGGCACAAGAGGAACTCCGCCCCGTTTTTCACTCCTGATTGCGCCGGTAAATTATTTTCAACCCCTCCAAGGTGAGGAATTCCTCAATGCTGTCAATAGTCTTGGACTCGGGCACGATAAAAGGGGCCAACCCCCCGGTAGCTATGACTCGGGGGTTAGTCCCCTCCTCGGCCTTGATGCGGTTTACAATTTCGTCCACCAGGCCCACGTAGCCGAACAGGATGCCAGATTGCATACTGGCCACGGTGCTTTTCCCCACCACCTTCTTGGGTCTCTGCAGCTCTATCTTGGGCAATCGAGCAGCCCGCTGAAACAAGGCCTCCAGAGATATGGCGATGCCGGGAGATATCACCCCTCCTTTATACTCACCGTCCGGGGATATATAATCAAAGGTGATAGCGGTGCCAAAGTCCACTACTATCACACTGCCCTTGCACTTCTCATAGGCGGCCACTGCGTTAGCCACCCTGTCGGCTCCTACATCCCGAGGGTTGTCGTAGTGTATGGGCATTCCACTCTTAACACCCGGACCCAGCACTAAGGGTCTCACCCCCACTGTCTTGCGACAAGCCTCCACAAATACCGGGAGCAAAGGTGGAACTACACAAGCGATAATTATGCCGTCGATCTCCTGAGTGGACAACCGGTTCAGCAGGAATATGTTATTAAGGGTTAGCACACATTCATCCCGGGTGGCTTCTCTGACCGTTCTCAACCGCCAGTCAGCCACCAGGTCATCTTGGTGAAACACCCCTATAAGGGTATTAGTGTTGCCTATATCAATAGCTAGCAACATCGGCCAACTCTAGTTTTATGATCTCTCCGGCAGAAAAGGTGTGTAACTGGCCACCGTTGCTGCGCACCAGGAGAGTACCTTCTTGATCCAGGCCAAGGGGTACGCCCAGCAGCGCGCCGCTATGCAGATGCAGCACCACCGACCTGCCGTTTATGTCGGAAAGTCTCTCCCATTCCTCAATCAGGCCCTCCACCTTACCCTGTTGAAATTCACCATAGGCTCTCTCCAGCTCCCAGAAGAGGGATTTGACCAGCAGACTGCGAGAATAAGGCCGGCGGCCTTGCTCCATCAACGAGCTAACCCGCTGATGCAAACCGGCCGAGAAGTCCGCCTCAGCGGCGTTCACATTGAGCCCTACACCAACCACCAGGAACTTGGTCCGCCTTCCCTCCAGGCACTGCTCCACCAAAACCCCGCCTACCTTTTTTCCACCCAGGAGGATATCATTGGGCCAACGCAAGCGGGGAGATAGTCGAGTCTCATTCCGTATCGCCCGGACGGCTGCGACCGCGGCCAGCAGGGTGACCAAATGGGCTGAGGTGGGAACAATCCTTGGTCGCAGAATTACCGAGAGATAGATATTTAAAAAAGCGGGTGACTCCCAGCGCCGGCCAAGACGGCCTCGTCCATTATGCTGGCGCTCGCTGACCACCACCGTTCCCTCGGGGGCACCAGCCGAAGCCAGCTTATAGGCAGTGGTATTGGTCGAGTCGGTCTCAGTAAAAGAGTATATCTTCCTGCCTATATAATTAGCCTTCAATCCTAATCTGATCTCCCTGGCGGTGAGCAGATCGGGCCGCCCGTCCAGGCGGTAGCCATCAGGTGGAATGAAACTTAAGACATAACCCTCCTGACCAAGCCGTGCTAAGGTCTCTAACAAACCGACATGAGAAATGCCGAGTGACTTTCTTATCTGCCTGGCGCGTAGAACGCCGCCGGGCTTGCTCCCGAACAAAGATAATATCTTCTCCTCTATCACTTCTCGCTTCGACCCCCTTTTTCAGGGATAAGTTGCGCAACCTTTCCCTCCCAGTAAATGATCTTCTCTCTCTTCTCCCCTAGCTTGTTGAACTTCTGC
The DNA here is from genome assembly GCA_036446955.1 of Thermodesulfobacteriota bacterium. GTDB lineage: Bacteria > Desulfobacterota > JAZFTZ01 > JAZFTZ01 > JAZFTZ01 > JAZFTZ01. The sequence goes on along the minus strand of JAZFTZ010000200.1, from coordinate 3,415 downwards.
TGCTCCCGCGCCACCACATCCTCGGCGGCCTTGGTGCGGAATCCTTCGTTGGCAAGTTTTGCTTCCAGCCGAGTCAGCTCTTTTTCCAGCTTGCCCCTTTCCTTACCCAAACGCTTAAGCTCCTCCGTGAAATCGATCACCCCAGCCAATGGAACGAATATCTCCACCCCGTCGGCCAGGGTGTTGACCGCGGATGGCGGCGGACTGCCTTGCTCGACCAGGTCCAGCCCTTTGAGCCGGGCCAGCGTAATCAGGTAATCGCGATTGCTCCTTAACACCTCTAACGTGAACGCATCCTCAGTCATAAGAGTTGCTTCCAATTGGTAAGCCGGGGGGATGCCCAGCTCTCCCTTCAAATTCCTTATCGCGCCAACCACGTCCATAATAAGTGCCATCTCCTTTTCCGCCTGGTCATCGCTAAGTCCAGTACTGGCATCGGGGTAACTGGCAACCGATATACTGACCCCCTGATGGGGTAGCTTCTGCCACAGTTCCTCGGTTATGAAAGGCATAATAGGATGGAGTAACCTCAACACCGCCTCCAAAACCAGGCAAAGAACACCTCGGCTGGCGGCTCTTCGCTCCGGTTGGGCGTCTGGGCTCAACGCCGGCTTGACTGCTTCCAAGTACCAGTCGCAGAACTCGTGCCATATAAACTGGTACAGGAGATTGGCTGCCTCGCTGAATCTATATTCTTTAAACGCGGCGGTGGTAGCCTGAACAACGGATTTCAGCCGAGACAATATCCAGCGGTCGGCCAGATCCAAATGATCTTTGCTCATATCCTCAGGCGATGGAACAACCCCCTCAAGGTTCATCAGGATAAACCGGGCCGCGTTCCAAATCTTGTTGGCAAAATGACGATAGCCGGCAATGCGCTCTGGGGAAAGCTTGATGTCTCGGCCTTGAACCGCCATCGCCGCCAGGGTGAAGCGAAAGGCATCAGTACCATATTTTTCGCTCATATCAACCGGGTCGATCACATTACCCCGGGATTTACTCATCTTCTGCCCTTCCGCGTCCCGGACCAGGGCATGGATGTATACCTCCCGGAAAGGAACTTGGCCGGTAAACTTGAGCCCCATCATCATCATACGGGCAACCCAAAAGAAGAGAATATCAAACCCGGTCACCAAGCAGGAGGTGGGGTAAAATTTAGCCAGCTCGGGAGTATTATCCGGCCAACCCAGGCTGGCAAAAGGCCAGAGCGCGGAGCTAAACCAGGTATCCAATACGTCATCCTCTTGCCTTAACTCCTCCTGGCCACAGGCCGAGCATCGAATCGGCTCTCGCTCATCAACCATTATTTCCTGGCAGCTAGCGCAATGCCAGGCGGGAATGCGGTGGCCCCACCATATCTGCCGGGAAATACACCAATCGCGAATGTTATCCATCCAATCGAAATAAGTCTTTTCCCAACTGGAGGGAATTATCTTCGTTTCCCCCCGTTGTACAGCGGCAATGGCCGGCTGGGCCAAAGGCCCGGTCTTAACAAACCACTGCTTGGAGAGGTAAGGCTCCACCACCGTCTTGCAGCGGTAGCAGTGTCCCAACGTATGGGTATACCTCTCCACCTTTCTTAGCAGCCCTGCCTTACCAAGGTCATCAACCACCACCTGCCGGCACCGTCCTCGGTCCAACCCCTGATAAGGGCCAGCCTGCTCGTTCATACGACCATCTTCATCCATGACCCGGGGCCGAGGCAACTTGTGTCTTAGACTGACTTGGAAATCGTCGAAGTCGTGCGCGGGCGTTATCTTGAGAAGGCCGGTGCCGAATTCAGGTTTGACCACCTCATCGGCTATCACCGGGACAACCTTATCAATCAGCGGCAGTCTGACCCTTTGCCCCAACAATCCTCGGTAGCGTTCATCCGAGGGGTTGAACGCCACCGCCACATCTCCCAAAATGGTCTCCGGCCGGGTGGTGGCCACCGTCAGCGCGCCTTGGCCATCCACTCGGGGATAATCAACGAAATACAGCTCCCCGGTCACTTGCTCCAATTCGGTCTCCAGATCTGAAAGCGCGGTGCGGCACCGGGGACACCAATTTATGACGTAGTCTCCCCGATAGATGAGGCCCTCTTTATAAAGCTGAACAAACGCGCTGCGAACCGCCCGGGAAAACCCTTCATCCAGAGTGAAGCGCTCCCGGCTCCAGTCGCAGGAAGCGCCCAACCGCTTCAACTGGCTGACGATGACGTGGCCGTATTTCTCTTTCCAATCCCATACCCGTTTGCTGAACTCCTCCCTGCCTAACGTATGCCTGCTCTTACCTTCGCCAGCCAGTATCTTCTCGACTACGTTTTGAGTTGCAATGCCGGCATGGTCAGTGCCGGGAAGCCATAATACGTTGCTCCCCTGCATCCGCCAGAATCGGGCCAATATGTCCTGCAGGGTATTATTCAACGCATGGCCCATGTGTAACGAGCCGGTGACGTTAGGAGGAGGGATAACCATAGAAAAGGAATCTCGGTCAGTGTCCAGCCGCGCCTGGAAAAAATCTTTACTCAACCAGAAGGAAGCCCAGGCGGCCTCTATCTCCTGGGGATAATAGCCCTTGGTCAATATTTGTGATTGCATGAAACCTTAATCCAATCCTCCGTTAACCGCCTCTTAAGCCAAAGCAGTATAAATCTAAGCCTGCTCAGGGACATGGCCCCGGGGCAGCAATCCCTCTTCTTCTATATTATTCTATATTATAACGAAAGCGGCCGGGGAACTTACCTCTATTCGAACCATATCAACGGCTGGCCTTTCCCGCCCTCTCCCCTAATCGTCATCAACTGCTGATAAGCTCCCTGATCTTGCCCGCCAGAAACTTTGATTCCGAGTAACGGATCACGAACTCGTCCTTCGGCCTCAGCAGCTGGAACCGATAGAGCAAAGCCGGGGCCTCACCAATGAAAATAGTCGGCACCTTTCGCAAGTTCTCGTGGGCTCGCAGCAGATTGACCCGAGCGGCATCCTCCCTGAACTCGTTGACCTGGTCATAGACGATAAGAGCAGGTTGGTGGGTATCGGCGTACTCAAGGATATCCGAAAGTCCGCCAATAAAGTCAAGCTCAACCTCAGCGTCCTCAAGCGCTGAAGATATTAGTTTTTGCAAGCTGGGGCTCTGGCTGACAACCAACAATCTCTTAGCCACTGTCATCCGCCGACCAAATACCTCGATTTTCGATGCGTACCACAAAAAAAACCCATTGTCAAATCTCCCCTCTGGATCTCCTCTTTTAACACACCGGTAACACTTATTGTTAACTTTACCGGAACCCTTCAAAAAGGGCTTCTCCCTGATATAAGACCTGAAACTTTCCCGGAAGACGGGGCCGTGGATCCCTCGGTGGGGTCAGGGTTCTCCTCCACACCCCTTTCCCAAACTTTGGGCCGGGTTTAGATTGGCGCGGTAGCGCCAA
>JAZFTZ010000199.1:0-8225 GCA_036446955.1 Thermodesulfobacteriota bacterium | reverse complement strand
TTCAATCACTGCTCACTTATTTAGTGCTGAAATTCCTCGATTTGTCATCGGGCATGTTTTTACCATATATATTATTCTCCTCGGTGAAGGCGGCCTATAGCGGAGTTCTGGCTCCGGTCGTATTCTATGGCCTGAATCGATTGTCGGCCACACCTCGCTGCTCCTGGACTAGCAGGCCACTGACTTAAGAGAGTACCCATGTTGGGAAGTGACCGAACACCGGCAACCATGTTGAAGCGAATGGGCCTGGCCATGATCCTAGTGGAATTTTTATTCATCCTCCTGGCTGGCCGTCTGTGGTATTTGCAGATAATCAAAGGGGAAGAGTTACGTAGGAAAGCGGAGAATAATCGAGTCAGGATAGTTGAGGTGCCTGCTCCCCGGGGGATCATATACGACCGATATGGGAAGATATTGGCTGACAACCGCTTGACCTTTAACCTCACCCTGATAGCCGAAAAAGGCCCAGTTCCCTCAGAAACCCTGGCCAAGTTAGAGGAGATACTGGGTGTAGATATTGAGAAAGCCAGCTTCGATAACCCCAGGGCTCAGCCAAGCCGACTTAGACCGGTAGTTATCAAGAAAAACCTCTCCCGAAAAGAGTTGGCCATCTTAGAGACTCATAAACTGGAATTATCCGGCTTGAGTGTGTCCATGGTGCCGCGGCGATTATATCCCCAGGCAAAACTGTCCGCTCATCTTTTGGGCTACACCGGCGAGATAGGAGCTAAGGAGGTCAAAGCCGGGAAGTTTCGCGGCCTCACCATAGGCAGCCAGGTGGGCAGGACGGGACTGGAAGAACTGTACGACCAGGTGATAAGGGGCACCAAGGGGGTGCTGGCCCTGGAGGTCGACTCTAGGGGGGTACAGACCGGGGTAGTGGTCGAGGAGCAACCCCGGCCCGGCAACAACCTGATCTTGACCCTGGACGCCGACCTTCAGCTAATAGCCGAACAGGCTATGGCCGGAAAGACCGGGGCGGTGGTGGCCCTGAACCCTCAAAATGGCCAAATACTGGTTCTGGCCAGCGCGCCGGCATTCGACCCCAATATGTTCGCCGAGGTATTGAGCCCGCAAGCCTGGCGAAAGCTGCTATCCCATCCTGGCCGGCCTTTACAGAACCGAGCTATTCAAGGTCAGTATCCGCCGGCCTCAACCTTTAAAGTGGTGACCGCCCTGGCCGGGCTTGAGGAAGGGATAATAACTCCTAAAACAAGGTATTACGATCCCGGCTTCGTGCGACTGGACGGGTGGGTGTTCCGCGGCTGGCGCCGCGAGGGACATGGCTGGGTCAACCTGAGAAGGGCACTGACCGTCTCCTGTGATATTTTCTTCTATCGCCTGGGTCTGGCCTTGGGAATAGAGAAGCTGTCCGAATACGCCTACCGTCTGGGTCTGGGAGAGAGGACCGGCACCTTCGGGGGATACGAAAAGGCTGGGCTTATACCCTCCGAGGAGTTTAGACGGCGTTATCTAAGGCGCCCCTGGTATCCAGGAGAAGCCGCGATCTTAGCGGTCGGCCAAAGCTTCCACTTGGTTACCCCTATCCAGCTGGTAAACCTTTACGCCACGCTGGCCAATGGCGGCAGGTTGTATCGGCCCTGGCTGGTAGAAAGAATCGAAACCCCGGATGGCAAGCTGCTCAAAAGGTTCTCCAGTGAACTTATCAATACCCCTAATATAAATCAGAAGCATCTGGAGGAGATAAAGAAAGGCCTGATAAGCGTGGTCAATGACCCTGAAGGTACGGGTTATTCGGCCAGGCTGGCGAACGTTACCCTGGCCGGGAAGACCGGGACCGCCCAGGTGGTGAGGGGGACAAGAAAGAATAACACCCAGAGCAATCTTAATGACCATGCCTGGTTCGTCGGTTTTGCGCCTGCCCAGGAAGCGGAAATCGCTTTGGTCGTCCTGGTCGAAAATGGCGGTTCAGGGGGAGGAGTGGCAGCTAAAGTGGCCAGGAAAGTGCTGGAGGCGTACTTTCAGTTGAAACAAAGAAGGAGTCAACTAGTACTGCTTCCCCCTTCCCCCGACCAGATAGGCGGTTCACATCAACCTCTTGACATTTCTCAAGATGGTGATAGTATCTCAGCATGGGTTCCATTGGGCCAATCTAGCGCTAGGGTGAAGAGGAGGAGATGATGAGAAAGTTTACCAGTAATTTTGTTCTTGCTTTGGCCCTACCATTTATCGTCAGCCTGACGCTGTCCGGGTGTCTGAAAAAGGAGGCGATAAGTGAAGCTCCTTTGATACCCGAACCTCCGGCCGAGCAGCAACTGGCGGGCGCTGCCGAAGCCGGCGGCTCAGCCACAGCAGGAGCGCCGGGGGCGGAGGCTGGCTTAAGAGAGGAATCTCTCAGGCCAGAACCTGGCGCGGCCGCAGGCCCCATGGCCAGAGGGGGAAGAGAAGGCGCGGCCCCTCGCAGCCTGAGGGAGGAAAGGCTGAGAGAGAAGATCTCTCGGAGAGGCCCCGGGGCAGCGGCTGAAGCAGGAGCCGGCCGACCATCAGAAAGCCCCTCAACCACCATGGTAGCCAGGATTCCCAAGCCGGCCGTTCCTACTGGCGAGGCGGTATCATCACCTCTTAAGGATATATATTTCAAATACGACAACTACGACCTGGAACAGGACTCTAAAGAAACATTGAGCAAAATGGCCGCGTGGCTGGACAATAATCCTAAGCTCAACTTATTAATCGAAGGACACACCGACGAGAGAGGCACCGGCGAATATAACCTGGTCCTGGGCGAAAGAAGGGCGGACGCGGCGCTAAGGTATTTGCGGCAACTGGGGATAAGTGCAGCCAGGCTCTCCATCGTTAGCTACGGAGAGATGCGGCCGGCGAATCCGGAACACGACGACAACGCCTGGGAGCAAAATCGTCGTGACAGCTTCGTAGTTATCGCCCGCTAGCCGGCCGGGCATAACAGGTGCCAGCTGAAAGAAATCTCTGCCGAAGGGCAATAGGGTGGGTGACTGCCTCACCCGACTGAGAAGTTACCTGGCCTGGTTAACCAGTTACTCCCGGCTGTAATCCTGGGTTAACGGTTGGGTGAACAAAAAAGCATTGCTCAATATGGCGGAGATAGAAAGGGATGAACCACAAAAAGATCTCATGGTCACTCTTCTTGGTCATCGGGATGATTCTAACTTTCTCATCTGCTTTAGCAAACGGCCCGGCCCATGCCGAAACCGCTAAGCCCGAACAGGCGCCAGCGGAACCTGCCGCGGTAGAAATCAAGCCCAAGGAAGCCACGGCAGCACCGGAACCGGCCAAATCAACCCTGGTTACTACCTTTCTATGGATTACCTTCGTCCTGGGTCTCTGGCTTCTTATCTCTCCCTGGCTAATACCAGGGGAGAAACCGTCCCTGAAATGGAGCACAAGCATCACCGGCTTGATAGTGGCGGGATTGTCCGTCATCGCCGCACTCAGTTAATCCTGGCCATCGGTTTGCGGATGAGGGCAGCAGAGCCTTCCCGTGCTTATCCGCGGTTGTCTATCCGTACGCGTTTGCCGAGCATGGTCAGGCGGAATCGATAATATGTTCGATCGGCGACTACTATTGAACTTCGATTGGCTCCTTCTCACCCTCACCTTGCTCCTGATAACAGCCGGGTTGGTAAACCTATACAGTGTCTCCCAGGCTGGAAATTACAGCGGCACCTCCCCTTTTCAGCGCCAGTTATACTGGCTGGCGGCCGGGTTGGTGCTACTTGTTTTGGCTTTGCGAGCCGATACTTCGCTTTTAAGGAGGATCGCTTATCCCAGCTTGGCTCTCTGCCTGCTGCTACTAGTGGCGGTGCCAATCCTGGGAAGGCCTGTCTCCGGCGCCCAGCGCTGGTTGAGCCTGTTCGGCCTCACCCTCCAGCCCTCAGAGCCGGCCAAACTGACCCTGGTGCTGGCCCTGGCTCTTTACTTCAGCCGACGGGTTAAAAAGCTGGACTTCAAGGGGCTCGCGCTGCCTTCCCTGCTATTGCTTTTGCCGGTCGTGTTGGTGTTGAAGCAGCCGGACCTGGGTACCGCCTTGGTTTTTGTATTGATCTTTTTCTCCCTTCTCTTCCTGACCGACCTGCCCCTGAAACGGTGGCTTGCGCTGATAGCGGCCGGCTTATTGGTCTTACCCTTTTCCTGGTTCTTCCTCTATGACTACCAAAAGGCCAGGCTGACGGCTTTTCTTCACCCCCTGGCCGACCCCTCCGGAGCAGGTTACCAAAGCCTGCAATCCAAGATCGCCATCGGCTCGGGCAAGTTCCTGGGCAAAGGGTTTCTGGCCGGAACTCAGACCAGGCTGCGGTTTTTACCCGAGCAGCAAACCGACTTCATCTTCTCCGTGCTGGCCGAGGAATGGGGATTTCTTGGCTCTCTGGTTCTTTTAGGACTTTTTGTTCTGTGGATAGGCCGGGCATTGACGATAGCCGCTCAGTTCCGGCAGACTTTTCCCTCCCTGGTAACCTACGGGATCACCTGCCTGGTAATCTGGCAATCGTTCCTCAACATTGCCATGGCCAGTGGTCTGGCCCCGGTGGTGGGCGTACCCTTGCCCTTCCTGAGCTATGGCGGCTCATCGCTGGTTACCTTCATGCTGGGAACAGGCATAATATTGGGTATGAGAATGAGAAGGTTCACCAACTAGCTTAAGGCTGAAATATAGCCGGAGGTTGTCTCTTGTGGGCCGAGGCGACCATACTGTTTTTGACCCACTCTACCCTCTCTCTGGGTAACTCCTTGACATCCCCTCTATCTAAGGCGGCAAGTACATCATCTAGCTCATCATAACTGATTCCCAATTCGTCTTCATCGGTCTGGCCGGGCCACAACCCAGCCGAGGGAGGTTTCCCAATAATGTTTTCCGGAACGCCCACGTGGGTGGCTAGCTTCCTCACCTGGGTCTTGTACAGCCCACCCAGAGGAAGAATATCAACTCCACCATCGCCATATTTAGTAAAGTAACCGACCTTGAGCTCGCTCAGGTTTCCTGTGCCGACCACCAGATAATTGAGCAAATTGGCAAAATAATAAAGGCTAATCATTCTTAGTCGAGGCTTTATGTTGGAGCGGGGAATGACCGCGTCGTCGGGAAACAGTTTCACTAACTGGTCATAAATCCCGGAAAGGTCCACCCGCTCCACCTTTAAGGAGAATCGCTCGGCCACTGCTTGAGCATCCTCAATATCCAGAGCGTCCGAATGGCAGGGCATTATCAACCCCAACACCTTATCCCCCAACGCCTCCTTGGCCAGAACAGCCACCAAGGAGGAGTCGATGCCGCCGCTCATGCCCACCACAATACCCTCAGCCCTTGCCTTCCTTACCTGATCGCGCAGCCAGCCTACCAACCGTTCTTTCAGCGATGCAAGCTCTTCATCAGCCAAGTCACGCCTCCTTCTTCTTCTCCTCTTTAGTCTCTATCTCTTGAGGTTCCTCTTTGCCGCTGACCGACTTGCGGAAATTGCGAATAGCTGAACCCAGGGACTTTCCGATATCCGGGAGCCTTTTGGCCCCGAAGATAAGAAAAGCGATGCCCAGAATCACCAACAGTTCAGGCATGCCCAAACCAAACATAAAAGTTACCCTCCAGCCCGGGAGATACCGGTCAAGAACCGGCTCCCAAGGCCTTGTTTATCAGATTCTCCACCCGCCCTCTGGGAACGGACCCAATCTCCTGTCCAACCACTTTCCCTTCTTTGAACAAGATCAAGGTGGGAATACTGCGAACTCCATATTTAGTACAAGTCCTTGGACTATCATCCACGTTCAATTTGGTTATCTTCACCTTGTCTTCGTACTGTTCAACCAGCTCTTCCAAAATTGAGCCTACCGCCTTGCAGGGCACGCACCAGGTAGCCCAAAAATCAACCAGCGTAGGTACCTCTGCCTTTAGCACCTCTTCCTGGAAATTGCCGTCAGTAACCTCACTTACCTTGTCTCTGTCCGCCATGTTGGCCTCCTTCAATCCTGGCCCAGCTCCTTGGACCTCTTGGTTGCCGCTTCCACCGCCTCCATGAAAGCTGCCCGGAGAGAAAATCGCTCCAGCATCTTCAAACCAGCGATAGTGGTGCCCCCGGGCGAGGTTACCACCTCTTTAAGCTGAGCCAGATGCAGCTCCGACACCTGGGCCAGCTTGGCTGCACCCAGAGCAGTTTGCACAGCTAAATCCCGCGCCAGCTCCCTGGGCAGCCCCTGGGCCACACCCGCATCAGATAAGGCCTCAAAGACCACAAAAAAGTACGCCGGCCCACTGCCGCTTAAGCCGGTAACCGCATCCATCAAATCCTCATCCTTAACAATAAACGCTTTCCCCACAGAATTAAATATATTTAAAGCCAGTTGCTCATCCTGGCTGGTGGCCCCCTGATCAGGGCATATAACGCTGGCCCCGGCCTGCGCCATGACACAGGCATTGGGCATCACCCTGATAAGCCGGGGAGGTTTGGAAAAGGGCTTCCTGAGTCGGGAAAGGCCCACACCCGCGGCTATGGATATCAATAGGTGGCTCGGGGTAAAACTATCTCGCAACTGCTCCAGAACCAGATCCACCAGCTGGGGCTTTACCGCCAGTATGACCGTGGCCGCCCGGCTTACCACCGCCTCGTTCTCAGCGAAAACCTTGACACCGCACCGGCTGGTCAGGGCAGCTCGGCGGCCACTATCGGGCTCGGACGCCACCAGCTTATCTTTGGCAAAAGCAGCTGAGGAGAGCAGTCCTTTTATCAGTGCCTCCCCCATCTTTCCGGCGCCAATTATTCCCAGAGCTTGGTTATCCATCAGCTTCCTCGAGGACCGAAAATAGCCGTCCCTACTCTCACCAGAGTGGCTCCCTCCTCCACTGCCACCTCGAAGTCGGCCGACATCCCCATAGAGAGTTCAAGTATAGGAATCCCGGCACTGGCCACCTCCTCCTTAAACTTGCGCAAAGATACATAATAGGGGCGAGAGTTCGAAGGGTCATCAGACAACGGCGGGATAGTCATCAACCCCACCAGTTTCAGGTTCTTCATGGCAGCCGTTTCCTTAATCAGAGCCAGGGCCTGACCCCGCTCCACTCCAAACTTAGTCCGCTCCCCGGAGATGTTGACCTGAACAAGGACGGGGACCTCCCTGCCCTGCTTACCTCCCTGGCGGTTGACCTCTTGGGCCAGCTTAATAGAGTCTATCGACTGAATCAAGTCGAAAAGTTCCACCGCATAATTGGCCTTATTGGTTTGAAGATGACCGACGAAATGCCAGCTAACTTTCCCCCTGAGTTTCAAGATCTTGGGCCTGGCCTCCTGCACGAAGTTCTCTGCCAATATCTCCACCCCCGCGGCCACTGCCTGCTCTATCCTCTCCAGGCTTTGCCCCTTGCTGACCGCCACCAACTTGATCTCCTTGGGGTCGCGGCCTACCCGTGCCGCGGCCAGCTCGATTCGCTCCCTCACTCGGGCCAGGTTGTCAGCTATATCCGGCATCTACTCCCTCAACAATGACCGCCCCGGTCGGCAAAGGGATAAACCCCCAGTTGTTTCAGCTCCTCACATACCTCGGCCAGAGGCAAACCAACCACGTTGCTGTAGGAGCCGGTTATCGCTTCCACCAGAAACGCGCCTGTCCCCTGGATGGCATAGGCCCCGGCCTTATCCAAGGGCTCGCCACTGCTCAAATAGCCCTCCAGCTCAGCAGCCGAAATCCGCTTCATCTTAACCTCAGTTGCCACCGCCCTAGCTATCTCCCGGTCAGAGCTCCCATCAATAAGGCAGAAGCCGGTTATTACCACATGAAGCCGGCCACTGAGCCGGCTCAACATCTCTCGGGCATCGCCAATATCTTTGGGCTTTCCCAGCATCTGCCCGTCCAGTACGACGATGGTATCGGCAGCCAGGATGATTCGGCCTGGGTATCGCCCCCTCACCTCGCGCGCCTTCAACTCAGCCAACCTGATCGCGGCCTGGCTGGGGCTTTCCCCGTCCACGCGGGTCTCCTCCACCAGGCTGGGGACCACCTCAAAAGGTATGGCCAACGTCTTCAATAGTTCATCCCGCCTGGGGGAGGCGGAAGCCAAGATCAGCCGATTATCCATGCCCTTACCTCAATCTATGCCATAACTTACGCTAATATAACCTCCCCACCTTGTCAAGATAGGGATAAGTGAGGGAAACCTTCTCTGGGAACTCTGGGGAAAACCCTTTAAAAAGGGTTCTTCCCCAGACCCCTTTACCAAACTTTTTGAGTTAGGTTTTGATTGG
>JAZFTZ010000198.1:0-10301 GCA_036446955.1 Thermodesulfobacteriota bacterium | reverse complement strand
CCGGTAGCGAAACTCGGAGCCGATATCTACCTCGGTCGGGATACGGGCCAATCTTTCCAGCATAAACTTGCCCACTAGGGCAGCATGATATGAGGTGCCACAGGCCACCAGGAAGACTTTCCCCAGCCCCCGGGCCCGCTTCTTAGTGATCTTGATCTCGGAAAGCCTCACCTCGCCGGCCTCTACCGATATCCTGCCTCGCAGGGTGTTGGTGATGGCCCAGGGCTGCTCATATATTTCTTTTTGCATAAAGTGCTTGTACCTGCCCTTTTCCGCCAGAGCCGGGTTCAACGGGACCTCATGAACCTCTTTTTTCCGCGTCTGCCCGTCCAGGTCCATGAATCTTAGCTCGTTCCGGGAAAGGAGTGCCAGCTCGCCATCGTCGAGAAATATCATCTTGTTGGTATGGTTGAGAATGGCTAACACATCAGAGGCGATAAAATACTCCTCTTTTCCCAGACCCACCACCAAGGGGCTGCCCATGCGCGCGGCTATAAGTTTATCCGGCTCGGTCTCAGATACGATGGCTAAAGCGTAATAGCCCTCCACCTGGGTCAAGGCATTCCGGACTGCACTAACCAGGTCGACACCCTGACTGATCTGCTGGTTGATCAGATGGGCGATGATTTCGGTGTCGGTGTCCGAGGAAAGGGTGTGGCCCTGGCTCAGTATCTGCTGCTTGAGTTGGAGGTAGTTCTCCACAATGCCATTGTGGACAATGGCCACCGGCCCGGCCCGATGGGGATGCGCGTTGGCCTCCGATGGCCGGCCATGAGTGGCCCAGCGAGTGTGGCCAATGCCCAGAGTGGCCCTGGAAGGCAGACCTTTTAGTCGCCGGGCCAGGCGGGAGAGTTTGCCTGAGCTGCGGCGAATCACCAGTTGGCCGTTGGCCATAAGCGCCAGCCCAGCGGAGTCATAGCCCCGGTACTCCAGCCGCTTAAGCCCGGCCGTCAAAATAGGTAAACAATCCTGCTTACCGATATAGCCGATGATCCCGCACATAATCCGCTTCCCGCAACAAACCCTTCCCCTGGCCCCCCTAGCCCAAAGTTTGGGAAGGGGGGGTGGGGGAGAACCCTTTACAAAGGGTTTCCCCCACAAATAGTGCCTTCCCTTACCTCAGGAAGTGTCACCCATGTCTCATAACAGCCCACCGATAGTATCACCCCGGTTTCTTCTTTCGCCGCCAGTGGGGCATGTTGACCTGCTTGGCCCGGCCTACTGCCAGGGCCCGGGCCGGTACGTCCTTGGTTATGGTGCTGCCTGCACCAGTTACTGCATTTTTGCCCACCCTAACCGGCGCCACCAGCATGGTGTTGCTGCCTAGGAAGACCTTGTCCTCGATGATGGTTTTATGTTTGGTTTGGCCATCGTAATTGCAGGTGATAGTTCCGGCACCGATATTGACATCCGCGCCTATTACGCTGTCGCCCAGGTAAGTCAGGTGAGCCGCCTTGGTGCGCGGCCCGACCACGCTTTTTTTCACCTCTACGAAATTGCCTATCCGGGCGTGCCGGCCTATTACAGTCCCCGGGCGCAAATGAGCCATGGGCCCTATGCTGGCCCCGGGACCGATAATGCTGCCTTGAATTACCGAGGAGGCGGCCACTTTAACCTCGTTCTTAAGCACCGAGTCGGTGATAAAGCAATTGGGTTCAATAATGCAGCCGCGGCCGATTACGCTTGCGCCCAATATATAGGTGTTGGGAAAGATGCGACTATCCCGGCCGACCTTCACCTGGGCATCGATATAGGACCGCTCCGGGTCGATGAAAGTTGTGCCCCGAGCCATCAGTTCCATCACTTTATTTCGGCGCAGAATCCTCTCTGCCTCGGCCAGTTCCTGGCGGGAGTTCACCCCCAGGGCCTCTTGGGGGTCCGCGGCCGGGACAGCGATAATCTTTCTGCCCTGGCCGGATAATATCTCCACCAGGTCAGTAAGGAAATACTCCCCCTTTTTGGCCGAGACCTTGACCTTCTTAAGCCCCTCGAATAATAGTTGAGTCCTTCCCAGATAAACCCCGGCATTTACCTGTTTGATCCTTTTCTGCTCTGGTGCAGCCTCGTCCTCCTCTACTATCTTGACCAGGCGGCCAGAAGGGCCAAATACCAACCTGCCGTAACCTGACGGGTCATCTCGGCTGACGGAGAGGACACTGAGATCCGCCCGGGCTCGGCTATGGCTTGAGGCCAACCTTTGCAGGGTTTGAGGACGCAAAAGCGGAGTGTCACCGCACAACACCATCAGCTTACCCTGGTAATGGCCAAACATCGGCTCGGCTTGCAGCACGGCATGAGCCGTTCCCAAAGGCTCTTTCTGGTGAATATAATCAGCCTCAGGAAATAAGGCCTCCACTGCCGGGCCGTTCTCACCAACGATGATAGCCAGTTTATCGGGCTTAAGCCGCCGGGCCGCGGCCAGGATATAAGACAGCATGGGGCTGCCAGCCAACTCGTGCAGTACCTTGGGAAACTTGGACCGCATGCGGATCCCTTTACCCGCAGCCAGTATCAATATCGAGAGAGAGGTCATACCATTTACCCCTTGTCCTTCCCTTAAAGCGAAACAATTATACAATCCCGATGATATTTATTAAAGACATTAAAACCCAGACTTTATAATTGTTATGAAACCTAGGTAACACTACCAGTGGGAGGGGGCCGTGGCCCCCTAGCCCTGAGCTGGTCTGTTTGGATTGGCGTTACCACGCCAATCCAAACATAACCTAAAGTTTGGGAAATGGGTGTGGGGGAAACCCTTTACAAAGGATCTCCCCCACAAAAGAATCCTCGCCCCCGTTTCCCTGGTTTAAAGTGCCACTTGCTAGGCAAACTAACTTTGTCTTTACCCTGAGGTGTCATCAGGTTTAATCAGACCCTGTTCATCTACAAGGAAATTATCCAGCACTAGCGAGAGAAACTTAGTCTTGTGCTGAAGAGCGGAGGTGGAATAACAAGCTGCCTATAACCTTACCGTGATGAGAAATGCGTTCGATAAATCCCGGCGTTACTTTTCTTCTTAATAATTTAGAAATTTAGAGTTTCTGCAGGATCAAGTTATCCTTCCTCTTTCTCACCGAAAACCGGTCGCCAACCTTGTAAGCGAATTGGCCTATCACCATGTCGCTCTTCAAACTGATCGTCCCTCGCTTCCCGATGGTTACTTCATTAATCCTCTTGGCCCTGCCTCTGCCCCTGGGAATGTCTGGAACTTGGCCCAGTTTGATCAGCCCGTTCAAATAAGCGTTTCTGATTTGAGTGGATGTTTTAAACCCAAAGCGCTCTTTGATCTCTTGGGCCGATGAGCCCTTCTTGACCATTGTTACTAAATCCTTTGCTTCGAATTCAACCCGTTTTCGCACTTTTCTTTTAACCATTCTTCTTTCTCCTCTAAAATTTTAACCCCTTTAATCTATTATGCATACAACCTGATTTTTTGTCAAAAACTTTCTCGGGATTTGTAACAGATAAAATTCCTTTCCTTATTAGGTCGACTGAGATAGGTCCTTTGCCTTTTTTGTCGTCCTTACTTATATTCATCTTCCTATCAAGTTTTGGACAATGTAGAGTCAGTCATTGAAATTCGCCCGTAGTCTAGATAACACCGATCTCCACTCAAATTTAAATAAAATATCCCAGTTGCATAAAATGGATGATAGGACAGGACTGGAGCCGAAAGCTAACTTCAGCCTCAAAGATGGTTTGGTAGCCTTAATCTGGATTTTCCGGGTCAGGCGGGATTAAGTGTTAAAAGTGTTAAAATGACCTCTAGCGGGCGCACTTTTTTTAAAGCCGGGCTGATTCGGCTCCTTCAGATGGCCGCGTTTGCTTTTACGCTAACCCAGTCCGTATTCCTGCCAGCGGGCCTCGACTTTGTCGAAATACTTCTTATCCGGTAAGGCAAGCTCGTAATCCGCCCGCTGCTTTATGGTCGCATCCAGACCCATCTTACCGGAGATAGCTACATGGCCCCGGGTGGGGTCGATGCCCGAACCCTGGACATCGGTCCGAGTAAAGGTATCACGGACCGGATCACAGCGGTAGGTCAGCGCCCACTCCACATCGAAGGGATTTCTTATGTCGGTATCGTCGTCGCATACTATTATGTACTTGCCGTTATTAGGGGCGTAAGACCAGATGGCGTTGCAGACCTGCTGGGCGTGGTCCGGGGAGCTCTTCTTAATCGATACTATTATGTAGAATCCGCTGGAGCCTGATTCCGGGCAGTAAAGGTCCATTATTCCGGGCACGCCTTTATTTTGCAAAGCCCAAAGAAGGATTCCTTCCTTGCCGCAGCATTTTACGTTGGTGCTCTCGCTGGGGGGCTTCTGACTCAAGAAGCTGTGATAGATCGGGTTATTGCGGTAGGTGATGGCCGTGATATTTATTATCGGGCTTTGCCTTAACGGGGACATGAAACCGGATGTCTCCCCAAAGGGCGCCTCAGGCTCCTCAATATCAGGCGGGACCTCGCCTTCAATAACGATCTCGCTGGTGGCCGGGACCTCCAGATCAACGGTCTCGCATTTGACCAGTTCGATAGGGGCGCCCTTGAACCCGCCGGCCACCGCGAACTCATCCATGTTCAAAGGAACCCGGGTTACCTGACACACCGAAACGTAAGGGTTGGCGCCCAGGAGCACGGCGATCTCCATGGGCCGGCCCAGCTTCTTGTATTTGGCGTGGTGCCCGGAGATATGCTGGGTCTTCTGCCCATAAAAGAGCCCGGTCTTGTTCTTGCCTTTAACCTGCAACCGGTAAGTGCCGACGTTCCTGATACCGGTTTCCGGGTCCTTGGTTACACAACCGGGTGCGGTTATGTACGGGCCCACGTCCTTGCCCGGCGTCCACACCGGGATGGGGAACTTGAGCAGGTCGATATCCTTGCCCAGCATTATGTTCTCTTTACAGGGGCCGGTCTTTACCAGCTTGGGGGATATGGGGGAGTTCAGGGCTTTGACCCATTGCCTGGCGATCTCCTGGGTGGGAATTCCCAGGCCCAGGGCGTATCGCTTGCGGTTTCCAAAAACACTGACCACCACCGGCATATCGAAGCCCTTGACGTTATCGAAAAAAAGCGCCGGCCGCTTCTCCGCGGGCATCTCTAAGAAATATCTTCTCGTCAGCGTGGAGATCTCCCAGTCCTTGTCCACCTGAGTCTTTACGTGCTTCAATTCCCCGGCCTTCTCCAGATCGGCCAAGAATTCCCTCATGTCCGCATAGGCCATCTCTTTTGCCTCCTTAAAAAATAAGGGGTTAAACTAAAACGGAGATAGACCGAACTACCCCGCTGAACCTCTTGAAAAAGTGGTCTTCCTTACGCCACAAGATAAGATTGATGCCCAAGCCTTTTTTAGCGGGTGAAGCGGTCCGTATAAAGGTCGGCTGTCTCGGGTATCTTACCTCGCTTGACGATTTTGTAATCGATAAGGAACTTTCTTACGTTTTCCAAAGCTTTCCGGTTTATTTTGCCATCTTCGCTGTAGCGCAATCTCTTGGCCACCTCCCTGGCCCCATCCCGGGAGAGTCCCTTTGCCTGCATTTTATCGATCGCCCAGGTCCGGTGTCCATTTATGAAGGCTGAGGCCAATAGTATGGCTTTGACCGCTTTGCTGATCTTGTCCGGGCTGTTCTTAATCATTTCGCGGGAGGCAGAAATTATCAGGTAAGACCACTCGCGGGGCAAGTAGTCAGCCGCAGAGACAACCTCGCGAAGTTCACCAGTGGCTACAAGATTGGCCACTGAATCGGCAGTTGTTACTATAGTGTCAGCCGAACCGGTCTTCAGGGCGGCTATTCTTGCGCGCATCCCACCCAGAGCAACGTACTTTATCTTTCCCTCCAGCCCCGCCTGCTTAATCATGTATCGGGTGTAAGCATGGTGGCCGCCCCCGAACCTGCCCAGGCCGATTGTTTTTCCGCGCAGGTCCTTTGCCCGCTTGATAGGGCTGTTGCCCTTGACAAATAGCGAAAAGGGCGAACCAGCACCTGTATCAGCGACAATCAACACCGGGATGCCTCGCGACGCTGCTTGGATGGCCGCGGAGGTATCAGTGAAGCCTATGCCTATCGAACCTGCCGCCACCGCTCGATACATAACCGAGGATCCTCGAAAAGGAACCCATTCAGCCTCCAGGCCGGCCTGTTTCCAGAACCCTTTCTCCTCAGCTGCTATCACTGGAAGGTAATAGGGAGGGGACCATCCCACCGAAGTACCAAACTTCAACTGCCCTAGCGCCATGGTGTTAAGACCAGCCAGGCTGAGCATGGCTGCCAGTAAGCCTAAAAAGATATACCTTCTAGCCATATGTCACCTCCTTGTCGAACTACATAGATAATCTTGACCAAATCCCCTAACGATGATTGCCGTTGATAAATGTTGCCCTGTTGGTTGGCCCAGATGGACGACAATCCGGATACCACTCGTTCCCGCCCCCTAATTTACAGAGGGATTGCCGCTCAAAAGACAAGAAACACGACCTTCCCTCAGGGGAACGATGCCTTAGATTACTTTAGTATGGACAGGCATAACGACTGCCTTTTCGTTAACTATGAAGAGTAATCGCGACAGACCAGTAACCTATTCCATTAGCCATATTTTGTCAAGCTTTGTTGTTATGGAACATGGACACAGTTTGTGGGGGAAACCTTTTATAAGGGTTCTCCCCCACACCCCCTTCCCAAACCTAGTCAGGGGGAAGGGCCCTCCCCCTGGAAGGGTTTAGGGTTTCCTCCAAGTTCTTGCCTTTTTACGGGCCCACCCGAGTTAACTTTGACTGTCGTCTCCCAGGGGGACGGCAGTCAGCCGGTGAACTTATTCGTATCAAGCTGTTCCAAGGACGGTGCTTTCTCCTTTGGAATTATGCCGTACTCGATAACGAAGTTGATGACGTTCTGCAACCCTTTGATGTTTATCTTGCCGTCCCGGCTGTATCTTAAACCTGCATGAATCTCCTTGGCAATTCCCTCAGAGGTGCGAAAAAATGATTTTAACCTTGGGATGGCCCATTGTGGGTTCTTCTCTACAAATTCAGCTGACTGGAGATAAGCCTTTACCACCTTTCTTAGAAGATCGGATTTTCTATCTACAAAGTCCTTGTTCGCGAAGACCACCACATCTGCCCATTCTTTGGGAAGATATTTTTTGAGGTCAATTGCCGCTCGGAGGTAAGCCTTGGACTTAAAGGGCAACATGCCAAGTATAGGGCCCACTCTTCCATCAAGGGCCCCGGTCTTGATAGCGGCTATCTCTCCCCTCAGCCCGCCGCCAGCCACAAACTTTACCTCCTTTTCCAAGCCCAAGGCCTTAGCCGCCGCGCGGCCATAGGTGTGAACCATTCCTCCAAACCTTTTCACCCCGAGTTTGGCCCCTTTCAGATCTTTCGGCTGCCTTATGTGGCTGTCGCTGCGAACCCAAACGAAGGGTTGATCCACTAATTGCATATCGGCTATAATCACCTCACGGACCCCCCGGGCCCTGGCCTGGACCAGCGAAAGTGCCGCGTTGCCCCCCGCATCTACGCCGCCGCTGGCCACTCCCTTATGCATCGACGCCGGTCTTCTTCCAGAACCCTTTTTCCTCCGCGGTCAATACCGGCATGGCATGAGGGGCATATAGCTTGAGGGGCGTAGCAAACCTCACCTTTTCCGCGGCCCAGGGTTGAGCTCGGCTGCTCAGAGAAACGGTCAGGGATACAACCAGCAAGCGATAAAGCCTAACAGAAATAGTTTGCCTCTCATCTCATCCTCTTTTCTTATTTGCCGTCAGCTTTGTTCCACTACAAAACGGTTGATAGTCAACCCAATATTTCCCCGACGTACAAGGGCTAACCTCTTCCAAGAGCACCTCTTAGGCTAGCGCTAGCCTTGTTGCCAACCCCTTGATGTAGTTTTTAGTGCCTCCACTCCTGCGATTCGTCCCATGGCGGTGCAGGTGGATAGGCCGGATGATGATAGATCATAGCTTCCCACAAAGCTGGTTACCCCGGCTCCCGTCCAGACATATCCCCAATTCCAGTTGGTCAAAGCCCCACCCGCGTACAACCCCGGGATGGGGTCGGCCATCTCATCCAGGACCGCACACCTACTGTTTACCTCTAATCCGCCAAGGGTATGATTCAGTCCCGGCACTATGGGAAAGCAGACATGCCAGGGGGCTTTATTTAAGGGCACTGCACATCCGGTCTTCTTTATCGGCAGGGTGGTTATAGTTTCATCCCTGATAGCCTGGTTGTACTCCGTGATCGTCCTCTTTAACGCCTCGGCGGGACATCCTATGTATTCGGCCACTTCTTCCAGCCTGTGGCAGTCCCTCATGTACTTGGCATGATTTCCCCAATTAAGGGTTCTTTTGTAATCGTCCTGGAATTTCTTTACCATGGCATCGTCCCAAACCAATCCAGCCACCTGGTTCGGTTGGTAAGCTATGGCATTGGCTATATCATCTTTCATGATATTCTCATTTATGAACCGCTTTCCTTCTGTGTTGACGATAATGGAATATCTGCCCAATTCCCCTGAGATATTGATGAACCCGGTGTCCCAACCTGGGGTGGTATTGCGCATGTGGCAAAGGGCCGGATTTGCCAGCAGCGCGCCGACCTCCATGGCCATGCGGTGCCCATCTCCGGTATTGAATGGGCTCCCGGTCAACAAGATTGCGCCGTGCGAGATGGAGGGGCCTACATACTGGTGGAGCATTGCCTGGTTGCCCTGGAACCCTCCACTAGCCAGTATCGCCGCCTTGGCCCGATAATCTATTATCCCGGTTGGCCCCAGGGCTCTTACCCCGGCCACTCTCCCCAGCTTATCCACCAAGAGCCTGGTGGCACGGGACTTAAACGCCATCTTCACCCCATATTTCTCAGCCGCCTCCAATATGGCCCACATCAAGGAGGGCCCGGAGCGATCAGGGCTTACCGCCCGACACGATTTGGACTGCTGCCCCATCTTAGATATCCCGGTACTGACCTCGATCTTGTCACCAACCACCGCCTTCCAGAAATCAGCGCTGTCCAGTTGGCGGTAAGCCGGATTTTTGGATTGGCCCATGTTCACTTCAGCGATGGCGATGAGCAAATCGCGGCTCAGCCGGTGTCCGGGATGCCCGGGCGGAAAATTGCCTATGGACTCTGAAATATCAGCCGCCGGCAGTTTCATGCCGGGAAGGGCCATGATGGCCTCGACCATCTTTCCAATGTCATAACCGAATTGATGAGAATTAGGATGACAGAAGCCTCCGGAGCGAGAAGTATCGTTGCCGAAAATTCTTTTGACTCCTAGGGCCACGCGCGCGTCCATTCCCTCCTTACCCAGTTTGTCCAGCAATATAACCTTTGCGCCCAGGTCGGTAGCGGTTATCGCGGCTGCACATCCACATATCCCCATTCCCACCACAACTAGGTCACACTGCTCAGTTTGGCCAGCAGAAACCTGCGGGACGACATCAGGAAGGGGAGGAACATCCTCCCGGCTATTACCGGACTTCTTTCCCCCCATTGTTAGCCTCCGTGGATTAAACCGTTTAGCCTTGCTCACTGAGCAACACCTGTTAGCATGACCACTACTCCTCAGCCGGGAACTGCCGGTCAGGGTATCTAAAGTCTTTTCCACACCCAGGCTGGAACCAAATCAAAGCGCCACTAGCACCAAGCCGATGGCAATCAATATTGGAAAATATCGCCTGGCGTCCCCCTTCATATTCCCCTCCCTGGGGTAAGTGCCCGATTCACCCCGATATGGTCTCTGATACCTTATCTCCTACAAAATAAAACTGAACGGGTTGAGCCTGAGCAGGTGCTTGGCTTGGCGAGCCCGCTGGCTTATCTTTTAATGAAGGAAGAATCCAAGACGATGCCCCTCATTAGCTCCTCGGAATATTCCTCCGCTAGGCTAGGGGCCTTTATTTGGTTAACGCAAACCTAACAAGAACCCAGAAATCTGTCAAGCGTGAAGTAGACATGATGTATCTTGTTATGGGAGATGGGTGAGAGTTTGTGGGGGAAACCCTTTGTAAAGGGTTCTCCCCCACACCCTCTTCCTAAACTTTAGGTTATGTTTGGATCGGTGCGGTAGCGCCAATCAAAACAGACCAGCCAGGGGGAGGGGCCCACGGCCCTGTGCCCCGGGAAGGTTTCAGCTTAGGTGTTAGTAAACTAATGATGGCAGTGGCTAACAAGCAGAGATTACCAAGTAACCAGACGTTGGCGTCCCCCAGGGGATACATGATGTTGTGCAAGGATTACTTGTGCCCTTTAGGGGGACAACGAGGGTTGCTTAAACAGTAGGCAGGATAAATGAAC
>JAZFTZ010000197.1:0-2468 GCA_036446955.1 Thermodesulfobacteriota bacterium | reverse complement strand
ACGAGTGGATACCGATAAGGCCGGGGACTGACGGTGCCCTGGCCCTGGCCATGCTGAACGTCCTGCTGAACGAGGCGGGGATTTACGACCGAAAGTTTCTCAGAAACTCCACTAACGGCCCCTATCTGGTGAGGCCTGATGGCCGCTATATGCGGGATGAGGCCAGCAACAAGCCTTTGGTATGGGACCTCAGTGATAACCAGGCCAAACCGTACGATGCCCAGGCCGGTGAGCTTGCCCTGGAGGGCAGCTACCATATGAACGGTATGGAATGCCGGACCGCGTTTCAGTGCCTGAAGGAGCATGTGAAGAAGTACACCCCGGAAAGTGTTTCTCCCATTACCACCGTTTCCGCCGAGACGATCCATCGGCTGGCGTTGGAGTTTGGCCAAGCGGCCAGTATCGGCAATACCATATTAATAGACGGGAAGGAGTTTCCCTATCGGCCGGTCGCGGTCAACCAGTACCGGGGGGCTTACAGCCACAAGCATGGCACTTCTACCGCACTGGCCATTCAGCTTCTAAACCTGATTGTAGGAAACATATACGCGCCCGGAGGCCATCGGGGCACCAACCCGGTGGGACCTTATTGGTCGACTAAGGAAGGCCGAGACGGGTTGTTGGTGGCTGGTCACCCCCAGGGCAGCAACACCGATCCGTATGCGTTTTACGGCCACGAACCAGGGAGCGCCGAGTCCCTCGATCTGGAGCAATTATTTCCGGTGGCCTGGGAACGCTGCCCGGCGTTACAGCTGGCTGTACTAGAACCGGAGAGGTTTAAGCTGCCGTTTAAGGCGGAGATCCTTATCCACTGCCGGACGAATATGATGATGACCACCGCCGACCGGGAATCGATGGCTGAAGCTCTCAGAAAGATACCATTCCAGGTCTCCTTCGCCCGGGAGCTGGATGAGACGATGGCCTTTGCCGATATCGTCTTCCCTGATCTTCATTATCTGGAGAGGTTGGATAGCTTTCCCAGCGATATCCGCTATAATGTCAGTCCTTCCAGCGGCCAGTGGTACTGGGGCGTGCGACAGCCGGTGGCTAACCCCCCTGTCGGCCCCAAGCATTGGGCGGAGGTCCTGCTGGAGCTGGCTGAGCGGGCCGGATTTTCAAAAGATTTTCACACCATATTGAACTTGACTTATGAACTTAAAGATACACATAAGCTCGATCCAGCGGAAAAGTACAGCTGGGAGGAGCTGGCTGACCGGCGGATGAAATCCCGGTTTGGCGAGCAGCACGGTCTCACCTATTTCAAGGAACATGGTTATATCACCTTAAAAAGAAAAGTGGAAGAGATGTACCCCTGCTCATCGATCAAAGGCCGCATCCCCATCTACTATGACCATCTCCTGGATGCGGGCCTTTTTGCCCAGAAATCAGCCGAAAAGATGGGTCTGATTTGGGACATCGCTGACTTCGAGCCTCTTCCTCACTGGCGGCCGTGCCCGGCTTACCAGGAAAAATCCGATGATTTTGAACTTTACGTGGTGAACACCACATTGCCCTTCCACACCTACACCGTGACCCCGGCCAACCCCTGGATAAATGAATTCTCTGAGCGCCACCCTTACGCCCACAAGATCATGATTAACCCCCGGGCCGCGGCCAAAGAGGGAATAAGGAGCGGTGATTTGATATGGGTGCAGTCGCCATCGGCCAAAGTAAAGGGAGAGGCTAAAATTACCGAATGTATTCATCCCGAGGTGGTGGGCATTGCCGGGGTATTTGGGGGCTGGGGCCGGAAAAATATCCTTGGCCCGAGCAAAGGCGCCCATTTCAACAGCCTGATTCCCTTCAGCCTGGACAGGATAGACCCGCTCTCCAATGGCCTGGATGCCTGCGTGAAGGTGAAAGTTTATAAAGCGGAAGAATAGGCTAAACGCAAAATGCAGGTCTTAAACAAGTACTTCCTTCCGTATGAGGGGTTAACACAGATTGACCTACCCCCCGAAAATCAGGCCAGGTTCTATATTAGAATTTGGACGTGATTTGGGATGGAAGGAAATTTCCTTTCCCTTTCCCGGCATTGAGTTCAAGATAAACTGATTTCGGGGAAGTAGTAGGAACTGGGCCAGATTTCAACCGCAAATTGCTCGCCAGCCAGGAGCTTGGTAAGGGAAGATTTTCAGTTATAATAGCTTAGTCATGTTCGAGATATTTCTGTCGCTAACGTGACCTATTTCCAGGTGAAATCGCTCCCCTGGCCAAGGCTTTTTTTCTCTTGACAGATTTATGCCTCCCTGGTAGATTTGCATCATCAAACCAAAACCCCAGCCTCTAGGGGAGTGTCATGGCTCTAGGCAATGATAGATTATAAGGCACCGTAAGACGATTCTGCGGTGCTTTTTGCTTTTTGATAGGGACGCTCCATTTAAACTGAAGTGGCTGCCTGGTTAGGAGCGTGGCGGATTTTGGCCTGCAGCTACAGTTCCCGGTCTTCCTTAAGGGCAGCTAGCGAC
>JAZFTZ010000196.1:0-3508 GCA_036446955.1 Thermodesulfobacteriota bacterium | reverse complement strand
CTTTACGTTACCTACGGCCGCGGAGATGAAAAGGGTTGAACCAGCATAAGGCAATCGCCACTGATAAAGAAATAATAATAGAGAGGTTGCGTATTAGTCAGGTTATTTTCCCGCTATCCGTTTATAACTAGTCGAGGTGGTCAGATATGGATAAATTAAAAGGTAGTCCCAATGAAGGTCTGTTTGGTGCCACCCTGGGGTTTTTCATTGGCTTTGCCGCGGTATCATTGTTTGGCCCGACTTCACACAAGTTCAAGGAAGTTATAGATTTAAGCCCGGTAATGGTTGGCCTTTTAGTGGCCGCGCCGTCCCTTTCCGGTTCTTTGCTGAGAATTCCTTTCTCAGCCTGGGTGGATACCACCGGAGGGCGAAAGCCCTTTCTGGTGCTGTTGTCCCTTTCCGTGGTGGGTATGCTGGGCTTGACCATGGTGGTTTATTTTCTTTACCCCGATCGATTAGATTCAGGTATCTATCCTTTGCTCCTGTTGCTTGGGGTGTTGAGCGGCTGTGGTATCGCCACCTTCTCGGTGGGGATAAGTCAGGTCTCCTACTGGTTTCCTCAGAATCGGCAGGGACGGGCGCTGGGGACATATGCCGGTATCGGCAATATCGCCCCCGGGTTGTTCTCCTTCCTTTTACCGATCGCGCTGTTGTCCTGGGGTTTAGCCGGTTCGTACTTGACCTGGCTTGTTTTCCTGATGGTGGGCACGGTACTCTATTATGCTATGGGATGCAATGCTTGGTATTTTCAGCTTATCAAGCGAGATGTCGCGCCCGATAATGCCAGGAACATCGCCCGGCAACATGGTCAACAGATCTTTCCTTCCGGTAGCTTGACAAATAGTTTGCTGGTTTCGGCCAAGGTATGGAAGACCTGGGCGCTGGTGCTCATATACTTCACCACCTTTGGCGGCTTCATTGCCCTGACTGCCTGGCTGCCCACCTATTGGCGATCCTTCTTCGGCGTCAGTCTGGTTAGTGCCGGGATGCTTACCGCCACCTACTCGGTGCTCGCCTCGATAATCCGGGTGTGGGGAGGCTCGATATCGGATAAGATTGGCGGTGAAAACAGCGCGCTTCTGGGCCTGCTTACCTTGCTGGTAGGCGGAATAATCATGACTTCCACGCATAGCTTTGGCCTAGCGCTGGGCGCGGAGATACTGATGGCCATCGGAATGGGTCTAAGCAACGCGGCGGTATTCAAGCTGGTGCCCCAAGAAGTGCCAGAGGCGGTCGGCGGTGCCGCCGGCTGGGTGGGTGGCTTGGGCGCGTTCGGCGGCTTTGTTATACCACCGATTATGGGGGCCTTTGTCCGTTGGCAGGGCGACCCCGGTTACGCGCTGGGGTTTGTGGTTTTTATTGCCCTGGCGCTGGTTTCCTTGGCCTTGGCCTTTGTCTTGAAACGAGTGCGTGTCTCTGAAGAGAACTTCGCGGTTGGCCGTATGGCTGCTGAAACAACCCTTTCCCAGGAGCCAGAAAGCTCATAAGGTCGTTGTTATATTATCGAGCCAGCTAGCGATAATTTCTCGAAAAATGGCTTGAATCCAGTACTTGCGGGAAGGGGAAAATTGGGGCCTGAAATCCCTTACCATTTCCTCCCTGGGGTTTGATTCCCCTTTAAGGCAATACTAAATAAGTTAGACCTCATCGCGTCGGTCTAAGTTTGCTCCTCAAGGGGAGGACTTACGCACGAGGACAACCCTTTTCTCTTGGATCTGGGGATCTTCCCCTTTGTTAAGCGGTCTGATTTCAAAGTATCGTGCCTGGTTCTTTTGCTTTACTGACATGGCTATAAGAGAGATTAGCCCGCGTCCTTATCCCCGGAAAAGATTTTCACTGTCGATAGCAGCAGGTCTTCACCTAGGGCTGCCGCCAATCTCTTACAACAATATGTATCCCCGGGGAGAAACAGGTTGAGGTGAATAGGCCCAGGCGGTATAATAAGGCTCGACCAGATAGTGCGCTTAAGTATAGGCCAGTTCCAGCCAAAGTGATACAACTGTCTTTGCAGGTCTCCCATATGTCTGAACTGATAACTTTAAATCTGGCACAAAAATTGCGATAGAGTCATGGGAAAGAGACCGCGCGCTGACTTAAATTGGACACGGAGAGATAAGCTAGCCATGGAATTTCCCGGTAGGATCGGCCGCCGGATAACCTTCTACGTCTCGATAATCTTAATCCTCGTCCTGGCGGTGGGAGGGCTTTCCATCTATTTGGCCAGGTCGATTAGTACCTCCACGCTGGCGGTAACCCTCGAGAATAAACACGTGGAGGTTACCGAATCTATTCACGCTACCATTCACCACTTTCTGGCCGAGCTCAACCGGGTCATGATCGCCAGGAAACTGGACCAGGTGGAAGACATACAACTTTTTCGGCAGAAGCTGGATGAACATATTAAGGCCTTTTTGTCACTCCACAATGAGGTTGAGAATGCTGAAGAATTGAGGATCTTCAGGCGCATAGAGGCTATGGTAGTTCCCCTGGGCTCATTGGCCGAGAGGGTGGTTCAGCGGGCCGCCCAGGGGCTGCCCCCGAGCCTGGAGGATGAGAAAGAACTGCATGCGCTGAGCCGCCGGATACCCGTGGTTTCAAATGAGCTGAACGATATCCATTACGGGGAGATTCGTTTTGAATTGCTGCAAAGTCAGCAAAGAATGAGGACTATTCTCTGGATCTACATGGCGTTTATTTTGGCCGGGGGGGTAGTCCTTGGGCTGGGCAATTTGTTCTTCTCCCGCCGGGTCGCCTTTCCATTGAGACAGCTGGCCTCAGCCACCAGTAAGATAGCCGAGGGGGATTTTGCCCGGCGGGTGCCGGTCACCTCGGCCGATGAGATAGGTCTGCTTTCCCATGCCTTCAACCTGATGGGCGAGAGGCTCCAGGCCCAGGAGGTGAGAGAGAAAAGGTTTCAGGAAGAGTTGGAGAAGACGGTCAAAGAGAGAACCAGGGAACTGGAGGAAGCCAACCGTTACTTAAAGGAGACCCAGGATAACCTTATCGAGTTGGAAAAGTTAAAGGTCGTGGGTGAGATGCACGCCAGCTTGGCCCACGAGATCAACAATCCTCTCGGCATTATCATTTCCAAGGCAAAGATGATAATGGCTGAGGGAAAGGAGAAAGGGCTTCCCCCTGAGGTATTAAGCGATCTGGAGATTATGACCAGACATGCCTCCCGGATAGCCCAGGTGATTCGCAGCCTGTTGACCTTTGCCCGACGCACCCCCTTTAAGCTTAAGGACCTCAGTCTGAATGAAGTTATCCAAGAGACCGTTGCCTTGGTGGAGAAGCCTTTTGCCCGGGCCGGGATCAGTATAATAAGGAAGTTTCAACCGGATCTGGGTTTCATAAAAGGGGACTATAATCACCTTCAGCAGGTCTTCCTCAATCTGCTAAGCAATGCCAAGGACGCGCTAACCGATGGCGGTACCATCACAGTGGAGACCTGCCGGGATGGTAGCTGTGGCCCGGTCATTGCCCGGGTGAGGGATGATGGCATAGGTAT
>JAZFTZ010000195.1:0-3256 GCA_036446955.1 Thermodesulfobacteriota bacterium | reverse complement strand
TACCATATCAGTCTTTTCGATTAGAATAGCCTGGCCGCCGCCACGGGCTGCGGCCAGCGCGGCGGCACAGCCAGCAAAGCCAGCACCTACCAACATCAGGCATGGCATTAACCGCCTTTCTAAGGCCTAAGGGGAAACATTAACGGCCGAGAAGGAATTGGTTGGTGAATAACTTATTCACCGCCGGGCCTTGTTTTCAGGCACTATTCCACATTGAACCAAAGAAAATCCCTGATGTTTTCCACCGCCTTCATCACCCCCGTGTACTCCTTCCCCTCCTCTTTGTCAAGACAAACTGTTCGGCTCCCTATCTTGTTATGGGACATGGGTGACACCCCCAGGGGGACGTTTTAACTTTTATTCTATTTTAGGAGCAACCCGTTGAGAAGAGGTCTATTTGAATCGGGACAGTTTCACCCGTATAGTTTCTTTGTTCCCCTCAGGGGTGACAATTATCAGGTAAGTTATGGCCCGGCCCCTTATTTTCGCGTAAGGGAAGTAGACCTTATAGGTCCCTCTGGCGCCCAACAGGAAGGATTGCCAGGGTGGCACTACCCGGGAAGGCTCGATAACCCTTTTCCCCTGTTTCAGCTGAAACTCCAACCGGGAAGTCTTAGCAGACCTAGAGGAGAAGAAATCAAAAAAACCGGGAGCCTGCCCGTAATTAATCTGAAACCTTATCTCTAGCTGGTCCGATTTTACTATCTTGTCAATCGTTTCCTTTTTCAGCGGCCGGCGTTCGTACCCTGCCTGGGCCACGGCCCTGGCCACCTGATAATACTTGGTGGCTATCAGTACCACCGTCTGCTGCTCGCTGGGGCCTATCTGGTAGGCCCGGTCAACGAAGATAGGGGATAACTGGTACTGCTTGCCGAAGTTTGTGGCCGCCTTTATCCGGCCCGGGGTCAGATTCTTAAGAATGGCCGAGGCGAATGCCGGCCAGCTCACAACAAAAAAGGTTATCAGAAATAAACCTAGCTTGATCCCGGGCTTAATACCCATGAGCTACCTGCCCCGTTTAAAGGTGGTTTGTCCTGATCTAGTCCGCCACCTGATTATATAATCGAAATCACTTATCCTTCAGGCAATTCAGTAGCCCGCCAGCGAGCAGGATCTTTTGCTCCCTGGGGTTGAGGTCATGCCGGCCTCGAAAACTCCTTTTTCCAGCCTTGATGATAACCTCTGGTTGGCCGGAGGCGATCTCCTGCCGAATCTTTGGGAAGCGAACTCGGCTGCCCAGGCTAAGGGAGTCATATACTTCATCGGTAATCAGCACTGGCAGCAGCCCTTGATGAACCAAGTTTCGCCGATGGATGCGGGCGAACCCTTTAGCCAGCACCACGCGCACGCCTAAGTGCAACGGGGCTAATACAGCATGTTCCCGGCTGGAGCCCTGGCCGTAGTTCGCGCCCGCGAGTATAAAACCTCCCTGTTTCTTCTTGGCCCGGGGGACAAACTCCGGGTCCTCCTTTTTGAAAGTGGACTGGGCTAGCGCGGGCACGTTGGACCGGTCAGCCATAACGATGGCGCCGTCAGGGGCCATGGCGCCGGTACTTATATTATCAGCCAGCTTTATCAGGATTTCCCCCTCCAGGGATTCAGGCAGGGGCACGTTTTTAGGTGGCGGAACGATGTTCTTGCCCCTGATAATAGTAACCTTTTTCCTTTCTTCGGGCGGTAGTGGTTTGACCACCATAAAGTCACGGATATGCGGCTTGGGAATGTCTATATGGGGAGGTTCACCTAGGTCCCGGGGATCGGTTATCACCCCTCTAAGCGCGGTCGCCCCGGCAGTGGCTGGCGAGCAAAGGTACACCTGGTCATCCGCGGTGCCGCTTCGACCGGGAAAGTTCCGATTAAAGGTGCGCACCGAGGCCTTGCCTGAGGGTGGGGCCTGGCCCATGCCCACGCACGGGCCGCAGGCCGGCTCCAGGATGCGGGCACCGGCCAGGATGTACTTTTCCAATACCCCACTGTGGCTTATGGTATCCAGTATCTGCCGGGAGCCGGGGCTGACGGTCATTACCAGGTGGGGTGGTAAGATATGGCCATCGAGGATTATGGCGGGAACGGCCAGATCCTCGTACGAGGAGTTGACCGAGCTTCCCACACATACCTGAGCTACTTCCAGACCAGCCACCTCTCTGACCGGCACCACGTTGTCCGGGTTAGAAGGACGGGCAATCAGGGGCTCTATCTCACCCAGGTCGATCTCTATCTCCTCATCATAGGTGGCATCCGGATCGGGTAGCCATTCGCTGTAGTCCTCGGGCCGATCCTGAAGCTCCAGGAACTCCCGCACCCGTTCATCCGCGGGGAAGAGACCGCTGGTAGCCCCCAGCTCGGTAATCATGTTGCAGATGGTCGCCCGGGCGGTGGCGTTTAAAGTCTTCACTCCTTCGCCGGTAAATTCGAAGATCCTGCCTAGGCCTCCCTTTACCGACAGGCGCCGGAGCATCTCCAGGATGACGTCCTTGGAGGCCACCCAGGGTTTTAGCCGGCCGTGAAGATGCACGCCTACTATTTTCTGCGTTTCCAATTGGAAGGGTACACCGGAAAGCGCAACCGCGACATCCAGCCCACCAGCGCCAACGGCCAGGCAGCCCAGTGCTCCGGCCGTGGGCGTATGGCTATCCGCACCCAGAAGAATCTTGCCCGGCTTGGCAAAGCGCTCCAGCTGCACATAGTGACATATGCCGTTGCCGGGCCGAGAATAATGGATGCCGTAGCGCTGGGCACAGGTCTGCAAGAAGATATGGTCCTCCGGGTTACGATAATCCAGCTGAAGCATGTTGTGGTCCACGTAGATAATAGCGAACTCGGGTTTTATCTCATCCAGCCCCAGCTGCTCAAATTGCATTAGCGCCATGGTGCCGGTGGCATCCTGCATGAGTACCTGGTCTATCTTTAAAAGGTTCTCCTCCCCCGGCCTTAAGTTTCCTCCTACAAGATGGGCCTTGAGGACCTTGGTGGTTAAATTATCGCCCATTGCTTGCCTCCTCTCTCAATTACGGCGCACAATCTTATCGTCTGGCAGGCTGATGTCTATGGCGCTTTCGTTCACGCCGCCTAGAATAATTATTTTATCATATCATTTCGGGGCTGGGCAGTCTTTTGTGGGGGAAACCTTCTCTGGGGAAAACCCTTTAAAAATGGTTCTTCCCCAGACCCCTTTCCTAAATTTTGACTTAGGTTTCGATTGGCGGCGACTGCGCCAATCGAAACCTAGCCCCAAGTTTTGTGGGGGGTAACCCTT
>JAZFTZ010000194.1:0-3431 GCA_036446955.1 Thermodesulfobacteriota bacterium | reverse complement strand
GGCCAGCGCCGGCATTCGAGGGGGGCAGGCCCCAGAGCCTCCTCTGTTACACCACTTGTTTTGCCGACCCCCCCAAGAATCGGTCCGGTTTGTATCTTAGGATCTGGATGTGATTCGGGATGAGAGGCAGCGTGGCGTAGGACTGACCAACAAGACAGCGTCTAATTACGGTTAGTGCAGGGTGGAAGGCGCCATCTATGGAAGTGGGTTGCTACTTAAAAAAAGCAAGCGGCCCATATAAAAAAAGGGCCAAGGGAGGTAGTGGAGGTTAAGGCGGACAGAGGTGCCACAGCCAGGCACTATTTGCGCTTGAAATCTGGCCCCTGTGTTTTTTCAGAGCAAGCCCCGATCACTTCCTCTTAATCTTTCACCTTATATACCTTAACCTTCACGCAGGCGTCCTGGCCAGTGGTTATCATGTCCACATAGTCCAGGCCGTAGTGCAGGAGGCTATTGAAATGAACCCCTTTTCCTTTGGCAATCGGCATGGCGTCGGACCAATGGCCAAAGGTGCCAGCGATGGCTACCACCTCGGGATGAATGCACTGGCTCGCTTTTACCTTTCCCTTTACCTTGCCGGCCCGAGACTCCACCCAGACCAAGTCTCCATCCCTGATCCCTTTTCTGGCCGCGGTATCAGCATTTATAACCAGCTTATAGCAGTATAGATGGTGTTCTCCAATCTCGTTTAACCAGGCGTTTTCCGGGGTGTTGGAGAAGTTGTGAAAGGTAAGCTTGTAGTTGACAGCAAAAAGGTCATAACCATCCCCTTTTTCCTCATAGGCCGGGCAGGGTTTCCAGTCCAGCAACGGCTTATAGTCGGAA
The DNA here is from genome assembly GCA_036446955.1 of Thermodesulfobacteriota bacterium. Lineage (GTDB taxonomy): Bacteria > Desulfobacterota > JAZFTZ01 > JAZFTZ01 > JAZFTZ01 > JAZFTZ01. Next base: position 2,606 of record JAZFTZ010000194.1, on the reverse strand, counting down.
GTGTCCCACTCCAGCCCCATCTTCTCGGTAACTTCCGCCAGCTCCTGGCCTTTCCTTTGCCAGTGCTCCAGGTAGATGGGCAAGCGGCCCTTTAGGAAGGGTCGTGGGTAGGCATCTTCAATCTTCTTCTCCTGCACCAACACCCCTTTTTCCTGAAACCACTTGAGATCATGTTCTGGACCAAACCAACCTTTGGCCCAAATATCAACAATTTCCTCCCAGGTATGTCTTTTCTTAGTATCCAGCCGGTTAGGGGGCTTCAACCCTAGCCAGGTATTAAGGACGACATAGAAGTCTTCCCTCATATCCAGCCTGTCGGCCAGCTCCAAATAAACCTCTATCCAGGGGCGGGCCTCTCCTTTAGGCCTCAGGACCGGCTGCCGGAAAGACCAGTAATAAGGAGATGGACCTGAAGCCAGGCCTAAACCCTTGATATTTACGAAGGCACCCAGCGCCTCCAAATAATGGGCATCAGGCAATACCAGGTCAGCAAATTGGGCTGTCTCGTCAAGATAAATGGAGATAGAAACCATGAAAGGAATCTTTTTGAGCACCTCCGCCGTCCGTACCGGATTAGAGCCGCTCATCATCATGTTGGAACATAGCCGTATTGCTACCTCTGGTATATAAGGCAATCCGAATTTCTCTTGATTCAACATACCTTCCTCCAGGGTGTGAACGCCCAGGGCGGAGCTTACTGGAAAGAGCTCAATTAGAGTAGGTGTCTCGGGCGCCTTTACGTCCCGGCCAGGGAAGGGCGGAAGATGAATCAATTCATTGGCCGAAGGATAGATCATGCCATCGGCCGCCACGCCGGGTCGGCCAAAGGGAGTTACAGTCTTGTTGCCCAGGGTTCCGCCAGGTACGTCAATGGAGCCTACAATGGCATTGAGGGTCTGGAGAGACATAATGGCCAGGCCACCATGCTTGTGCGCGGCAGCCCCTCTGGTCCAACAACTTGTAGCCGGCCGATAGGGGAATTCCACACCATCAAGGACTATGGTGCTGCCGATTCGGGCCGCCTCACCGAATTCCCGGGCGATGCGCCGAATGGTTTCGGCCGGGATGGTGGTTATCTCCGAGGCCGCCTCCGGAGTATATTTTTTCACATGTTCCTTGAGCAGTTGAAAGGCCGGGCGGCACTCAACGCCATTTACTTGGTAAGTTCCGAGCAGGGCCGGATCCTTAATCTCCGCGGCATCGTAAGGCTTGGGGCAAACTTCAACCGTGTCCCACAAGAAAGGTTTATCTAGGGAATCTCTGACGAACAGACCATCGGGTCCCACCAGGTAGGGGCCGTTGGTGTAACTCTTTATGAACTGGGCATCGTAGATTCCCAGTTCATTTACCAGCTCATTTATCAGCGCCAAGGCAAAGGCAGCATCTGTCCCCGGTCTAATCGGTATCCACTCGTCCGCCTTGGAGGCACCTACATTGCAGACCGGGTCCACGGATACGATCCTGGCCCCCTTGGCCCTGAGCTCTGCCATCCTTATGGTAGCGGTAAGGGCGTTTTTGTTAACCATGAAACCTTCTTGGTTGCCTACCATAAGCAGATATTGGCAGTGGTGAAGGTCGGGCTCAACATAAAAGGCACCGGTAGTAAGGTACATGGTCATATGAACGGCTGGGCCGCAATAATAGCTGCTCGGCCCAGGCAAGACGTTTCCACTGCCAAAGGCTGAGGAAAAGGCGGCCCGGTACAGATCAGTTTGAAAGTCCAGGCCGAGCTGAAAGAACTTTCGGGCATCTTCGGCCTTGACTTTCCTGAGTTTCTCTTCCATGAGGTCCAGGGCGTCCTCCCAACTTATCATCTCCCAGCCGGGATCAACTCCCAGGCCTTTTTCCGGGTTGGTTCGCTTAAGGGGTTTTGTCAGCCTGTATGGGTCATACAGGCCCATGATGCCGGCCTTGCCCTTGGCGCAGATTTTCCCCTGGCTGTGGGGGTGATCCGGATTGCCGCGGATATCAACCACGACGCCATCTATTACCTGGACCATGACCCCGCAGCAGCTGTAGCACATAAGGCAGGTGGTGGGCACCCAACGGTCTTCTGCCACTTGTTTCATGATATATCCCCTTCTGTAGCCAAACCTAGGCGAAAATTTGACAGTCCAGCTTAGCCCAAAAAACTACTAAAAAGCTACTTGCATTCCTTGCCTGCCTATTTATAAAGTAGCTTGCCCCATTTTTTCTCTACTGCCTCGATATCGCCTGCCGGGAAGGCGTTCACCGGCGCAAATTCATCCATCCACTCGTACGGCCGGCAGGCATCAATAATTGCTCGAGAGCAAAAAGCTGGATCCCCCTTTTTGATAATCGGGTCTACTGGGCTGCTCCAGAACCGGCGTATGATCTCTATTGAATCCACAGGATTTGACCGGGTAGTCATAGCCCAGAGCACTTCGTCGGCGCCAGTTAGCTCAATATCTTCGTCCACTACAACCACATATCTGCCCTGGTACGCGCCTGCGTGGCAGACAGTGGCGACCATCCCGGCCTGCTACTGATAATAACTGGAAATCTTCGCTCACCAAGGTCCTGGCTGGCGAGCAATTAGCATTTGAAATATAGCCCCTGGGCATTTTCTGGGTTTGGAGCGGCTT
>JAZFTZ010000193.1:0-8732 GCA_036446955.1 Thermodesulfobacteriota bacterium | reverse complement strand
AACCTTTTTTAAAAGGTTTTACCCAGAGAAAGGCTTTTCTACCTGACTACAATGATAACGCTGGCTTCGAAGGGGTTAGGTTGGGAGACGACCCGGCCGGTTATGCTGTATCGGCCAGGGGCCAATTTTCCGGTGAAGGTCTGGGAATAGACCAGCTCTTTTCTTTTCTCATCCAGCCGCTCCTGCCCCATGACCATCAGGAATACCCGGTTTCGGGACCAGCGCCAGACCCCTTTTTCGGAGCTGTCGGTGATGGAGAAGTCGTACCGCTGGCTGGTGTTAAAAGAAAGGCGTCGGGGTTGGCCGGTCAGATTAACCAGCTTCAGTTGCATCACTATAGGCTCGCCCGAACGGTAGACCGCTTTGTCCGTGGTCAGTCCTATCCCCATTTGGGCATAAGCGATAGCTGAGAGAAGAAGAAAGGATAGACTTAACACCAAGACAATCGCCGTTTTAACCATCTTTACTCCTGCTCCTAAAAAGGCGATGGCAGGCTCAAGACTCGCCATCATAATCGAATCCACATATTTAGCGCCTGAACTTGCCCCCCGGCCTTCAAGGGAGTGGGGGTGGGCACATAGCGCCGCTGGTATTCACTAACAGTTCTGGAGACCCATCGGTGTCACCGATAAACCCACAATTGGAACCTTGCAGCCAGCCGTCGGCTTCCAAGGCTGCAGCAATGGCCGAAGGGTCCCTTCCAAGACTGAGTACAGAAAGCGCGGCCTCCTCATTACGTTCTCCCCCTGTGCAGCTATAGTAACTGGGAAGCACAACACCCAGCCTAAGTCTCATAATTGTTCAGCTAGCGGTATATTCATCCTTATGACTTTAGTCTATCGCCAGAGCTATTTAGGGGCAACAAAATTATTCCAAAGCGAAAAAATTCTCCTATTTTTCACCCCCAAGCCCAAACTGGCCCAATAAGCCGTTGGGCTATTTTCAGACATCGGTAACAGCTTAGCTAAAACCTTCCCGGGCTAGGCAGTCAGCTTGTAATTCAGTCTGGATCGCTGGTAAAATAAGATTGATTGATAAATGTTATGGCTTTTAAGGCGGAGAACACCTCTCTGGTGCCAAAAGAACTAGACCCTGAAGCAGTCCTCAGTTTCCTGCGCGAGGGCGGCCAGCCCAAGTCTTTCAAAGAGGTCAAGGCTCACTTTGGCCTGCGCGGCAACCAAGCCCGTGAGCTCAAGGCCATCTTGCGCGGTCTGGCCAAAGGGCAGCTGGTAAAGAGGCCCAGGGGCAGGAAGATTTCAATTGCCCTGACGAAGGGATTGGTTTTAGGCACCCTGTCAAGGCATCCCCAGGGCTTTGGGTTCCTCTCTCCTGAGGATGGCAAAAAAGACATATTTTTGCCGGCTGAAGAGCTCAAAGAGGCTATGCACGGCGATAAGGTGCTGGTCAGGCTAAGGCGCCGGCCCTCCTTCGGCCCTCGGCAGGGGGCAATGGCCAGCATCGTGTCCCGCGCGGTCACCGAATTGGTAGGCTCGGTGACCAAGAGTCAGGGTAGGTCGTATCTGGTGCCCGAGAACCGCAGGCTTCCCCAGCGCATTCTGCTCCTGGCTAAAGGAAGGGGAGAGGTGGAAGAAGGCCAGCTGATAGTGGCCCGAATCACCTCTTATCCCACCCGTTATCGGCCGGCGCAGGCCGAGCTGGTCGAAATCCTCGGACGGGCGGGTGATGAAAAGATTGATGCCCACATCATAATGCATAAGCATGGCATCTCCCATGAGCTTCCCCCGGAGGTTGTTGATGAGGCAGCCCGGGTTCCCGGACGGGTAAGCGCGAAGGAGGCTGTCGGTCGGCTGGATTTGAGGAGCTTCCCTTTCGTCACCATAGACCCTGAGGAGGCCAAGGACTTCGATGACGCCATCGCGGTGGTACCCCAAGCAGCCGGTGGGACCAGGTTGATGGTATCTATCTCCGATGTGAGCCATTACGTGCTCCCGGGCAGCGCGCTGGACGAGGAGGCCTGCGCCCGAGGAACCAGTGTATATTTCCCTGAGTTTGCCGTGCCTATGTTGCCTGCCGAACTCTCCAGCGGTACCTGCTCTCTTCACCCCAGGGAAGACCGCCTGGCTATCACCGTAATCATGGATTACGACAGTGCCGGCAATCCGGCTGACTACTCCATTAACAAGAGCGTGATCAGGAGCCAGGCCAGGCTGACCTATAACTGGGTCAAGGCCATTCTGGAGGATGAGGAGACTGAGATCAAGGCGCGCTTCAAGGATTTGCTGCCCTCTTTTCAGGCGATGAAGGAGCTGGCCCTCAAGCTCTGGCAGAGGAGGGAGAAGCAAGGCAGCCTGGATTTCGACCTGCCCGACCCGGAGATAATCCGGGACCCCAACGGCCGGATATTGGGCATAGGCCGGCTTCAGCGAAATGTGGCCCACCGGCTAGTGGAGGAGTTCATGGTGGCGGCCAACGAAAGGGTGGCCCAGTTCCTGGCAGAGAAAGGGGTTCCTCTTTTGTATCGTGTTCACGAGCCTCCGGATGAGGATCAGCTAGCTCAGCTGAAGGCCTTCCTGCACTCTCTGGGGGTTAGCTGGCGGCCGAGGAAGGGTCTTTCCTCCAAAGATTACCAGCAGGTAATCAAACAGATCGAGGGCACCAATCTGGAGCAGACCGTGTGCCGTTTCCTTTTGCGCACCTTGAAGCAGGCCAGATATTCCGGAGTAAACCGGGGCCACTTTGGCCTGGCGCTTAAATACTACACCCATTTCACCTCTCCCATCCGGCGCTATCCCGATTTGGTCGCCCATCGAGTGTTGAACGCGGTCTTGAACGGGGAAAGCGAGCTCAAGCTGGGGCCTCCAGGATATGGCCTGGAGGAGTTGGCCACTCATACCTCGAAGCGAGAGAGAGCCGCGCTGGACGCGGAGCGGGAGATGTGGGATTTGCTGAAGGCTAAATCGATGGTGGATAAGCTGGGCCAGACCTTTTCCGGCGTGGTTACCACCATCCTGCCTTTTGGCTTTTTTGTAGAGCTGAAAGACCATTTCGTCCATGGGCTGGTGCGCCTGGATAGTTTGTCTGACGACCATTATAGAGTTGACTCGCATGGCTCCTACCTGAAAGGAAGGCGCCAGGGCAGGGTTATTCGGCTGGGAGACGAGGTAACGGTCAAGGTCATCCGTGCCGACAGCAATAAAAGAGAGGTGGACTTCTCCTTAGTGGCAGGAAAGCGGGGGCAACCAACTCTGGGGAAAACCCGTTAAAAAGGGTTATCCCCCCGCACAATAGCCCCATGGACAGGAAAAAGACCTTGACATTTTGCCTCTATTACTGTTAGCTAAAATATGGAAATGTATTGCCACCAGGCGGTTTGGAGCAACCAAGCATGGGTTTTGATTTGGGTTCCCGGCGCCAGCAGGAAAAGGAAATTTCCGGCTGCGGCATCGTTGGAATTTTGAATAAAAAAGGCAAGCGAATAAGTGGAGAGATTGCCAAGCAAGCTATCTGCCTGATGAACGACCGGGGTAACGGCCTGGGCTCAGGTTTTGCCGCTTATGGCATCTATCCCGATTACAAAGAACTTTACGCCTTCCATATAATGTATGACAACTTATCCGCGCAGTCAGAGGCGGAGGAGTTCCTGGATAACAATTTCAAGCTGGAAAAGAAGGAGGAGATCCCCCATCGAGACATTCCCGCCATTCACTCCCAACCGCTTCTGTGGCGTTATTTTGTCGAGCCTAAGCGGTCGGGAATACCTAAAGAAATGAGCGGCCTGGAGGATGATGACTACGTAGTCCGAGCAGTCTTGAACATCAATGCCAGTGTATCAGGCGCCTATATATTCTCCAGCGGAAAGAATATGGGGGTGTTCAAGGGGGTCGGTTTTCCTAAAGACATATCTGAATTTTACCAAATAGAGATGTACGAGGGCTATTTGTGGACAGCCCATAACCGCTTTCCCACCAATACCCCGGGCTGGTGGGGGGGAGCCCATCCATTTACTCTGTTGGATTGGTCAATCGTCCATAATGGGGAAATTTCCTCCTACGGGATCAATAAGAGATATTTGGAGATGTTCGGCTATCATCTTACTTTGCTCACTGACACCGAGGTGGTGGCCTACCTGCTGGATTTACTCATCAGAAAGCACGGCCTTTCCATACCGCTGGCTTGCAAGGTGCTGGCTGCTCCGTTCTGGAAGGATATTGATACCATGCCTGAAGAGGAAAGGAAGATATTCACTGCCTTACGCATGGTCTATGGGAGCGCTCTGGTCAATGGGCCCTTTGCTATCATATTTGGTCATCGCCGAGGGATGGTGGGCCTTAATGACCGGATTAAATTAAGGCCGCTAGTGGCCGCGTCTGAAGGTGATTTCGCTTATCTTGCCAGCGAGGAGTCCGCCATCAGGGAGATCTGTTCCCACCCGGATAAGGTCTGGTCACCCACGGCGGGCGAGCCTATGATAGCCGAGCTGGACGAACAGGTAGATTGAGGCCGATGTCTTTGGCCAGGGAAAACCGCACAGTCCATATAAATGCCCGAGGGGTCTATTATCGGGAGCTAAATGATCAAATCCGCCAGTGCATGCGGGCGGGGGCGGAGGAGATCTTCCTGGATAACATCAATGGCCAATATTACATTGGCAGCGGTTTAAGGGCTAAGGTCAAGATCATTGTTAACGGAGTGCCAGGAAACGACCTGGGCGCTTTTATGGACGGTCCCACCATCATCATTAAGGGAAACGCCCAGGACAATATAGGCAACACCATGAACTCAGGTAAGATCGTTGTCCATGGCCATGCCGGCGACGTCTTGGGCTACTCTATGAGAGGAGGGAAACTCCTGATTAAGGAAGAAGTGGGCTACCGGGTGGGTATCCACATGAAAGGCTATAAGTCACAGGTCCCATCCATTGTGATCGGGGGGTGCGCCGGCAATTTTCTGGGCGAGTACATGGCCGGAGGAATTTTGGTTGTCCTGGGCATAGACCAAAGCGAGCCTGGCAGCTGCGTGGGAGATTACCTGGGCACCGGCATGCATGGCGGAACCATCTACGTGCGAGATGAGGTCGAAATTTCCCGGTGCGGGAAAGAGGTTGGCATCAAAAAGGTAATGCTGGCGGAGGAACCTGAGCTTAAAGAGGTGGTAGCCGACTTCTGTCAAGAATTCGGCCTTGCTTTGGAGCCCTTCCAACAGCAGTATTTTGCCAAGGTGGTCCCGGTCACTTCTCGGCCTTACGGGCGTCTTTATGTATATTAGGAGGATATGGTGGAATTTGATAACGATAAGCTCTCCAATATAGAGCCTGACCAATTCGCTATCCTGGAAAGCAAAATCTCGGCTCTGATTGATCAGCTGAAACGGGTGAAACGGGAGAATGGAGAGTTAATCCAGGCCAATACTGAGGCGCAACCGAAAGTTGTCAGCCAGGGGGAAGAGATTAACACTCTCAAGCAGGCCGCTAAAGACTGGAAGCAAAAGCAGCAACAGGTTCATGACCGGATTAAGAGTTTAATCGAGAGGATTGAAGGGGTCAGTTGAATTCTAACCCGGAGGGGATGTTGGAAGAAGAACCCAGTGGCCCGGTAAAGGTTCAAATCTGTGGCCAGGACTATTTGATCGCCAGCGATGAAGACCGGGATTTTATCCTTACCGTAGCCCAGCTGGTAGACCAGAGAATGAAGCAGGTGGCGCAAAGCGCCTCTTCGGCCAGCACGGTAAACGTAGCGGTTTTGACGGCATTGAACCTGGCCGGGGATTACCTCAGGGCCCAACGAGATCTTCAGCAGAGACCTCGGCAACTTATTTCCCTTATTGAGTCCGAGATCGATATTTGATTCTTGATTTCTGCTGAGTGTTGTGGTAATTAAAACTTGGGGGGTGTAGCTGCCATGTTCGTGGTTGAAGGATGTTACTGAGCCAATCAAAAAGTAACGGGGCCGTCCCTTGCTGTGGTGTGCATGCCTTGGCTAGACCAGGGAAGCCTAAAGCAGTAAAATGGCCGCCACCTGTTAAAACAGGTTCAGGTAATAACTTCGCCACGGCATTGAGGCGGCTGTGCCCCTCCTTATTGCAGGAAAAAGGCGTGATGAAGAAAACAAGAGTTAACAAAAGTTAATTTGTAAAAGACAGGAAAAGGGAAGTTAATGATTTTTTCGATAGACAGCCTGATTCTTAACCCAAGCCTCTCTTCATTTATAGGCAAGCGAGGTCGGACCTGTAACTGTTTGGGCCCGCCCCGGGATATGGCCGCTAGGGTACCCTTCTCGAGCAATGAGAAAACACCTTGGCCTAAGGTAAATGAACTAGCTAACCCTTGCAAAGCTAAGGGGGCTTACTCGGGCTGAATCCCTTTCCTGATCGGCGTTGACCATTCTATCTATTTTCTTCCTCTCATCCTTTTCCCTGTACGGTAGGAACATTAAGGATTTGACCAGGTGGTTGGTGAGGCTAACGAACAAGAGAAGGCCAAGCTCCGAAGTCAGCTTATCGCTCAACGGCTAGAGCAGCTGGGAAGAGAAGAGAAAAGTTTGGCTATCCAGAGAAGATTCTTGCACCTGGGCTGCTTTCGTCGAAGTAGAACGGTTGCCCTTTACTGGAGTTTCCGGGGGGAAGTGGATACGGAGCTGATATTTGAAGCAGGATGGAAACGAAAGAAAGAACTGCTGCTTCCCGTTATCCAGACCCAGGAGGGACTATTGACCTTTCGGAAGGTCCGGTACAGAGAAGAGTTGATTCCCGGTAGATATGGCATCATGGTCCCGCCCTGCGAGGCTGACCGGGTCGTGCCCTTGGAGTCGATAGACCTCATGGTCGTTCCTGGGGTGGGTTTCGACCTAACCGGGGTAAGGCTTGGGTACGGGGGAGGGTACTACGACCGGACGTTGACGCGACTGCTTTATCGGACAAAAAAGCTGGCCCTGGCCTTCGATGTTCAAATGGTGAACAGTTTGCCCTTAAATTCTACGGATGTCAAAGTGGACATGGTGATAACCGAATCAAGGGTTGTCGTCTTCAGCGATGACAAAGACAAGCTAATCGAGGGCACTGCCACTCAACGGCTCCCTGGTGATCCAGGAGGTGAAGCAAATTGGAAATAGCTATTCAATACGCCGCGCTGGCCGCGTTTTTGATCGCCTTGGTCAGCTTCTTTTTTGGAAACCTGTTAAGAAAGTTCCTCCTCCTTTCCAAGGAGCGAGAGGCGGAAGCTAAGGCCGCGCTGATGATTAATGGAGCTGAGAAGGAGGCCGGGGCTATAAAGAGGGAGGCCGTTATCCAGGCCAAGGACACGGTCTGCGAAGCCCGGCTTCAATTCGAGAGGGAGCTCCAGCAAAAAAGGGAGGAGACAGCGAATGTAGCGAAGAAGTTGCTGGCCAGAGAGGAGGGCCTGGAGAGAAAATTGGAAGCCGTTGGCCGGAGCGAGAAGGAGATATCAGATCGGGAAAAAAGACTGGTTGATAAGGAGCGGACCCTGGATAGAGAGGGGAAGAGGTGTGAGCAGTTGATCCAGGAACACCAGGCTCGACTGGAGGACCTGGCTGGACTCTCTAGCGCGGCGGCTAAGAATCTCTTACTGGTCAGCCTGGAGGAAGAAGCCAGAGCTGAAGCTACTAAAACCATTAGGGCGATAGAGGAACAAGCCAGGGAGGAGGCCGATAAAAAGTCAAAAGATATCCTGGGTCTGGCCCTGCAAAGATACTCCGGCGAGATAGTCTCGGAGAAAACCGTATGCGTGGTCACTCTTCCCAACGACGAGATGAAAGGCCGGATAATAGGACGAGAGGGAAGGAACATCCGGGCTATTGAAGCCGCCACCGGCATGGACGTTATCATAGATGATACCCCGGAAGCGATCATTCTCTCTGGCTTCAATCCTATTCGTCGGGAGATTGCCAAGCTATCCCTGGAGCGGCTTATCAGTGATGGCCGCATCCATCCAGCCCGCATCGAAGAAGTAGTTGAGAAGGCAACCAAAGATATGGAATTGGTGATCAAAGAGGTCGGCGAGCAAGCGGCTTTTGACGTGGGAATTTTTGGCCTCCACCCCGAGCTGGTCATACTGTTGGGCAAGCTGAAATACCGCATGAGCTATGGGCAGAACTGCCTGGCCCATTCTCAGGAAGTGGCCTTCATGTGCGGAATGATGGCGGCCGAACTGGGGGTAAGCGTCAAGCAGGCCAAACGGGCGGGTCTGCTTCATGATATCGGCAAGGCGGTGGACCATGAGGTCGAAGGCTCTCACGCCATCATCGGGGCTGATTTGGCTAGAAAATATGGGGAGTCGGTTAAGATAGTTCACGCCATTGCCGCCCATCACGAGGAGGAAAAGCCCGAGTCAATAATAGCTGTCCTGATAAATGCCGCTGATACCTTGTCCGCGGCCCGGCCGGGAGCCAGGAGAGAGATGTACGAAACCTATATTAAGCGGGTCAAGGAGCTGGAGCGGCTGGCCACCTCTTTCAAGGGAGTGAACAAGGCATATGCCATCCATGCCGGGCGAGAAGTAAGGGTCATTGTCGAGCCCAATGAGATCAGCGAAGGAGAGAGCATCCTGTTGGCCCGCGACATGGCCAGGAAGATCGAAAGCGACCTCACTTATCCAGGGCAGGTGAAGATTACCGTAATCAGGGAAACCAGGGCTGTGGAGCAAGCCCGGTGAACATCCTATTTATCGCTGACATCGTGGGCAGCCCTGGCCGCCAAGGGGTGGAAGCCCTTTTGCCTCGCATTATCGAGATCCATAAGCCCGAGTTTGTCATCGCCAA
>JAZFTZ010000192.1:0-2508 GCA_036446955.1 Thermodesulfobacteriota bacterium | reverse complement strand
TCCAAGGTCGTTCAGCAGCATGGGGGCCACCTCCTTTGCAACTCCAAAGTGAATCAGGGGAGTACGTTTCGGGTCCTGTTGCCGGTGGGGAGCGGACTTGCTTAAGGGAGAAAGAGTTGAATATAAGAGTCCTGGTGGTAGAGGATGACGACAATACCAGGGAAAGTCTGGCCATTGCCCTGAAACAGGATGGCTACGAGCCTGTGTTGGCCCCGGACGGTGAGACGGGCTTTACCATCCTGAAGGAGGAAGTGGTAGATGTAGTCGTCTCTGACGTCCGCATGGGAAAGGTAAGCGGGTTTGACCTGCTGGATTACATCTCCGGCCATTGTCCGGAGACGGCGGTGATAATGATAACCGGGTACGGGACCATCCCTTCCGCGGTGAAGGCCATGAAGAAAGGCGCCTACGATTATCTCACCAAACCTATAGATATTGAGAAGCTCAACCTGGTGATTCAGAAGGCAGTTAAAAGTCAGAGACTCGTGGTGGAAAACCGGCGGCTAAAACAACAGCTTAAGGAACGCTTCTCCCTTAACAGTATCGTGGGTCGTTTCCCCAAGATCCAGAAGATCCTTGCCGATTTGGAGCGGATCGGCCCTAGCGAAGCACCGGTCATTATCCTGGGCGAAACCGGGACGGGAAAGGAACTGATCGCAAGGGCCATCCACTATAATAGTCTTCGATGCGATAAACCATTTATCAAGCTCGATTGCTCTGCTCTGGCCGAGGGGATTATAGAATCGGAACTTTTTGGTCATGAGAAGGGAGCCTTTACCGGGGCCTGGAAACAGAGGAGGGGCCGGTTCGAAATAGCGGACGGAGGCACGCTGTTTTTGGACGAGACCGGCAACTTAAGTCCGGCGATCCAGGTGAAGTTGCTCAGGGTTCTGGAGGACCAGGAGCTGGAACGAGTCGGGGGCACCCAAACCATCAAAGTCAACGTAAGGCTGATTTCGGCCAGCAGCAAAGACTTAAAAAAAGAGATGGAGGCCGGCCGCTTCCGAGAGGATTTGTATTATAGACTGAAAGTGGTTACCATCGAAATTCCCCCGCTTAGGGAGAGGGTGGAGGACATTCACCTTCTTGTCGATCACTTCTTGGAGCAGGCCTGCCTCAAGTATGGCAAGGCTGTCAGGGATATCTCAGCCAAAGCCATGAGCCTGATGATGAAGTACCCCTGGCCCGGAAATGTGCGGGAGCTGAAACACTGCATCGAAAGTCTGGTTATCATGAGCTCAGGAGCCAGCATCCAGGAGGCCGACCTTCCTGCCAACCTGATGGGATTGGGCCAGGAGGAAAGGGTTACCTTTAAGCTGGGTTCTCCGTTAAGCGAGATAGAAAAAGTGATTATCCTGAAAACCTTGGCCCAGGTAAAGGGCAATAAGGTTCGAGCCGCGGAAACATTGGGTATTGGGCTCAAGACCCTGTATCGAAGATTGGAGGAATACCAGTCCTTGAGTTGAGGGGTCAGAGTCATTTCGACCCGGTTTCCCGCTTTTTTGACGCTGTCTTTATCAATTTGACCTTCATTTCCCCGCTCCAGGGTTACCCCTGGCCAAAATGACCTATCATAGTCTCTCTTCCCTAAGAGACGAAACCCTCGCCTTCTCTAAGTTGCGATAAATAAAGAAAAATTTTTAACGCCAGCCCGGCAATGGTAAGAGGCATGTATCTTGCTTTTAACGTGGCCGGAGGTGGAAAGTGGGTTTTAGACTTTTGTTGGCTAGCGCGATTGTCTTTGCTACCGCTGCCCTGACGTACGGCGATGTGGTCTATTTTCACGACTTGCCCCTGGGGGTGGAGGGCCAGGTAACCGAGTTGAGCCAGCGCACCATTACGATTCAGTTTCCCACAAGCAAAGTTAAGGCGGTGGTCGTGAAGGCATCGAAAACCTCCCGGTTCACCGACCTGGTGCAATTTAAAGGGTCAGTGATAGAGCTCAAAGGCTGGCTGATCGATTTCAACCGGAAGTATGTTACCCTGCGCGTTCCCCGAGAGAAGGTCAAAGAGATAAGAATGGGAGCGGCAAAATTAGCCCGACCAGAGAAGCCTCAAGCGCCCCGGAGCGGATTTTTGGCCTTACCGGAGCTAAAGCAGGAGAACACCCAGCTGGTAGCTAAGGTCATGGACCTGGACGAAATGTTGGCCAAGCTGCGCTGGGAAATGAAGCAGGAAGTGCGAAAAGAGGTAGCAGCAGAGCTGCAGGCAGCGAAGCGTTTGACACCGATCAGAATTCCAGCCCCAAGGAAGCCAAAGGAGGAGGATGGCCGGCTGGCCGCCAGGGTCAAGGAACTAGACCAAACAGTAAGCAAGCTGCGCCGGGAGATGAAGCAGGAAGTGGAAAAAGAGGTGGTGAAGGCGGGAGTGGGTCGGCTCAAAGGCAGGGTGTTGTGGAAGGGCCGACCTCTTCCTGGGGTGAAGGTAATGATACTCCGCCTGAGACGCATGGGCGTGGGCGAGTCTCTCTTAAGCCTGGTGGGAAGGAAAGGGGACTCGAAGGTAGTA
>JAZFTZ010000191.1:0-4822 GCA_036446955.1 Thermodesulfobacteriota bacterium | reverse complement strand
GCTAGGTGTGAATTGGCGCTACCGCGCCAATTCACACCTAGCCCAAAGTTTTGGAAGGGGGCGTAGGGGAGAACCCTTTTTAAAGGGTTTCCCCCACAAAAGACCCCGGGCCACAACTCGATGGCTGGGGCTTTCCCTAGCTCATACCAGGGTGCCCGGGTAATCGGCCTGGGCCAGCCTATCCCAGGGGATATAGTCCTCCAGCTTAATCCTATCCTGAACCCATTGGGGTATATTTACCACTCGCTGGAAGGGTTGGCCCAAGGGAACGGTGGCATCTATAATCATGGCCGAGGTGGCCACCTCGTGCTCGGTAGAGGGGTCCAGGACGCTTCCCTTCTTTTGTTTGAGAATGGTAACATCCTTCTCCGGCTGGACCCGCATGCTCACCGCCCACATGACATCGGCTAGATTCCAGGGGTCGATATCGTCATCGATGATGATGACGTTCTTGGAGTAATCGGTGGCTGCCAGCACGGCCAGCGCGGCGGATATAGGTTCTCCCTCCATCCTTTTTTTCATAGAGATAACGATATTGAAGCGGAAGCCTTTACCCATGACCGCCACTGCCTTGGCGGTAGGGGCAACCCGGCGCACCTCTTTTAGCAAGCCGGCCTCAGTAGCCAGATTCAAATAATTGTCCTCCACCAGTTGCCCGGTAAAACTGCAATAATAGATCGGATCCCGCCGGTGAGTTATGGCCTTTATCTCTACCAGCCAGCGCAGCCTCTGGGGCCCGTAATAGCCGGTCCACTCGGCAAAGGGGGCCTCCACCACCCTGGAGCCGGGAACAACCTCTCCCTCCAATATCATCTCCGCATCCGCAGGCACCATAAGTTCCTCACCGTAGCACTCCGAGGGCACCAGCCGCAACGGCTCCCCCAGCAATCCGCCGATAACCTCGTACTCGTTGGCATCGATGGGGGCTAAGGTCAAGGCACCCAGATAGAAGGCCGGATGGTGGCCGATGACAACAGCCAGTGGTAACGGCTCTCCTGCCCGCTCCCTCTTAGCCAGGTAGGTCCAATGGTGCCTGGGGGCCATATGGATGGCGGTGTGAGTTTCATCCAGGTACATCATTCTCAAGAAGGCGGCGTTGTAGCTGTATTGGGAATCGTGGGACACCACCGCGGTATCTATGTACGGGTTGCCGTCCATCTCAAAGTGGCGCACGATGGGCAACCTAGACAGGTCGGCCTCCTTGCCCAGCTTGACTACCTCTTTTACCGGCGCCTGCTCTCTATCTATCACTACCGGTCTAATCCGGTTATCCTCTCGGCGAATGTATTCCTCTACCAGCTGGAGGCGGGATACCGGGCCCAAGCCCAGGGCCACCTCCGTCTTTCTATGGCTGGCCAGAAGGTGCATGGCCAGTCTGGCGTAAGAGTCCCGTTCTAGAACGTCTCGACAGCGCTCAAAGAGGAGGGCGGGAAATTTCTTCCGCTTAACCAATTCCAACAACAGCGCGGTGACTTCGAACCGGGCCGGGCTAACCTGGCGGTCGATGCGGGCTAGCTCAAAAGGATGGTTCTCTTCCAGCTCTTTTATGAAACCTCTTAAGTTCTTAGCCATGGTCAGTCCTTCTTAAGTCTTAACGGATGGGCGGGCTTGTATATTTTGAACGATTCCTGACTCCTTCCAGTGGTAGTTACCAGGTCGTGCGATTCCTTAAGCGGTCTTCCCACCCTAGCAGAGGCCTCTTTCTTGAAATAAAGCCCGCAGTAAGGGCAATGCAACTCCACATCCATGTGGTAAAGCTCTATGTCGCAATAGAAGTCTTTCTCACACTCGGGGCAGTCAACGTAAAATATCAGGGTCATCTTCTCCTCCTTAGACCAGGGTGCCCGGATAATCGGCCTTGTTCAGCCAATCGGCACTTATGTAATCCTCTAATTTGACCCGCTGCTCGACCCAGTCGGGTATGTTCACCACCCGCTGGAAGGGTTGGCCCAAGGGAACGGTGGCATCTATAATCATGGCTGAGGTGGCCAGCTCGTGAGTGCTGGAGGGGTCCAGGGTGCTGCCCTTCTTGCCCTTGATAATGGTGACATCCCTTTCCGGCTGGACCCGCATGCCCACTGCCCACATGACATCAGCCAGGTTCCAGGGGTCAATATCATCATCGACGACGATGACATTCTTGGCGTAATCAGTGGCGGCTAGAGCAGCCAAAGCCGCGCTGACCGGCTCGCCCTCCATTCGCTTTTTCATGGATATGACCACGTTGAACCGATAGCCCCGCCCCATGCAGGCCACCGCCTTGGTCGTGGGCGCCACCCGGCGCAGATCCGCCAGCAGGCCGGCCTCAGTGGCCAGGTTAAGATAGTTGCACTCCGAGGTCTGATGGCCGAAGCTGCAGGAGTAAATGGGGTCTCGCCGGTGAGTTATGGCCTTAATCTCCACCACCCAGCGCAGGCGTTGAGGCCCGTAGTAACCGGTCCACTCCATGAATGGGCCTTCTACCGTTCTGACGTTAGGCACGATCTCGCCCTCCAGGATGATCTCGGCATCGGCCGGCACCAGAAGCTCTTCGCCGTAGGTCTCAGAGGCAACTACCCGTAAAGGCTCTGCCAGCATCCCGCCGATGATCTCATACTCGTCGGCATCCATCGGTGCCATAGTCAAGCTGCCGAAGTAGAAGGCGGGATGATGTCCGATGACCACGGCGATAGGCAGCGGCTCCCCTTGTTGCTCCCGGGCCTGAAAGTAGGTCCAGGTGTGGCGGGGTGACATATGGATGGCGGTGTGGTTTTCGTCCAGGTACATCATTCTCTGAAACGCAGCATTATATCCGTATCGAGGGTCGTAGCTCACTACCGCGGTGTCAATATACGGATTGCCGTCCATCTCACAATGACGGACAATGGGAAACAAAGAGAGGTCCACCTCCCTGTCCCGGTAAATAACCTGTTTGACCGGCGCCCCCTTCTTGGCAATCACCTCTGGCCGGCAGCCAGCCTGCTCTCGGCGCACATATTCTTCAATCAATTCCAACCGGGAAACCCCCTTCATATCTAAGGTTGCCTCCGCCTTGGCGTGGCTGGAGAACAGGCCCAGGGCTAGTTGGGCAGAAGAGACCTCACCCTTGAGATTTTTCACCCGCGTAAATAGAACCGCGGGATATTTGTGCCGCTCATAAAGCTCGGTCAATATGGCGGTGGCCTCGAAACGACCCGGGTCGACCTCGTTATCCACGGTAACCAGTTCATTGGGGTAGTCCCGAGAAAGTTGGGCCAGAAAAGTCCTCAGGTCCTTAGCCAATTCCCCCTCCTCGCTGATGGAAATGGGTCTCTCTCCAATACCTGCCTTAAAATGGGCGGCTGGGATCTGCCTTTGGGGAAAACCAAATTATCTAATCATACTTCTGAACAGGTCGGACAACAAGGAAAAAATCGTTGTCCAATATATTGTTAGTGGGGGAAACTCTTTGATTTCGCCCCCCCGAGAAGCGAAGCTTCCTAATGGGATCTTTCCCGAGGGACGGGGAGGTGGCCATTTTTTGCCCTTGATTTCCTCTCCCCTGGCTGTCATAGTACAATTAACATGAGGGCGATTGCGGGTGCCCGGCGGGCGGTAAGAAAGTGAATTGAATTTCCCATGGCCGACACGGCCAACCTGAACCAGTAGGCCGCGGCCAGTCAAGCGAAGGAGGTGGGCTGATGGTGAACCGAAATAAGCTACTGGTTTTTGCCCTATGTCTGATGTTAGCAGCGGCCACGTTGGTAGGCTGCGCCACGGTCCAAGAGAGTCCTAAGACCGCCACCGGCGCGGGAGTAGGTGCTGTCGGCGGTGCCTTGCTAGGCGCGGCTATCGGCTCGGCCTGGGGAAGAGCGGGCACTGGCGCGATCATCGGTGGCCTGACCGGAGCGCTTGCCGGTGGCCTTGTCGGCAACTATTATGACCGACAGGATAAGGCTCGGGCCGCCACCGCAGCGGCCTACAATTACAATCCCAGCTCGGGAACCCTGTTACGTATCGAGCAGGTACAGGTCACCCCGCAAACGATCTATCCCGGCCAAGCAGTCAACTTGAGCGTCACCTATGCCGTGGTTGACCCCAACCCCCAGCGGTCGGTCAGGGTGACCGAGACTCGCGAGATCAGGCAGAACGGCAACCTGGTGGGCAATCCCAGCGTGACGGTGAATAGACAGGGGGGAACTTACACCAGCCGGGTGCCGCTGACTATACCCGCCAACGCCGCCCCGGGAAGCTACAGTGTGATAACCAGGGTGCAGGCCGGCACCGCCTCGGATGCGGTCTCAACTCAGTTCACCGTGGTTTCCAGACGTAGATACTAATCGCCGATTATCGGCCTACGGCAGTATAAAGGAGCTCGGCCACCGAACGCATTATCTTTCCGTGGGTGGCGTATGACTTGGTGAGAAACTTGGTCATACCCAAGTGGAGCGTCTTCTTCTCCAAGGGGTTGAGATCTTTGGCAGTTAGGACCAGCACCGGTATGTGCTTGGTCCAACTATTTTCTTTGAGCAGGCTGACCACCTGGAAGCCGTCCAAGCCGGGCATCATTATGTCCAGGATAATCAAATCCGGCTTATACGAATTTATCTTATCGATGGCCTCCTGGCCGTCATAGGCGGTCTCGGCAGTATAGCCCGCCCTCTCGACCATGGTGGTCAACAGTTTGACCGTATCCCGGTCGTCATCTATGGCGAGGACCACCGGCCGTTCCTTTTTCTGACCGATGGCCGCGTTTATACTTCTGAGCACCCTGGTTTCGTCCACCGGCTTTACCAGCCAGTCCTGAACCTCTAATGATATCTCTTTGTTGGCCTTATCCTTAAGCACACTGACGAACACTATA
>JAZFTZ010000190.1:0-6343 GCA_036446955.1 Thermodesulfobacteriota bacterium | reverse complement strand
CGTTATCGTCGATGGCAAGGTCATTATGGAGAAAGGAAATATCCTTACCGTAGATGAGGGGGAGATAGGCAGCCAGGTGCGGGAGAGGGGAAAAAGCGTCCTGAAAAGGGCGGGTTTGAACCTAGCTCCTAAATGGCCGACGATTTGAGTATCCTGCTTTTGCGGGGGACCTCTTTCCCAAATTTTAAGTTAGGCCTTTCGGCGCATTGTCGAGCTAACCGACGGCTCGCTAGAGCCTGGGCTGGTTTTAATTGTCTCTCCCCCCGATAACAATCGGGGGGAGAGACAATTAAAACAAACTCAAACACTCACCAACCCGGCTGCTTGGCTCGATAATCGCCACGACAGGCCTCGCCCAAAATTTAGGAGGGGGGGGTGCGGGGGGCAACCCTTTTTAAAGGGATCCCCCCGCAAAAAGGCCCACGGCCCCCCATCGCCGGGGGAATTGCTCCGCTATTGAGGGGGCTTAATCAGTCTCATGGCATTGCCGATGACCAACAGGGAAGCGCCCATATCCGCAGCCACGGCCATCCACAAGCTAGCCAGACCAGATAGGGCCAGGGCAAAAAACAGCGCCTTGGTGAAAAGGGCTAAGGCCACGTTGGCCTTAATTATTCTCAGCCCCCTTCGGCTCAGGCGGATGAGCAGCGGGAGCTTGGAGAGGTCGTCAGCCATTAAAGCTATATCGGCCGTTTCCAGCGCGGTGTCCGTCCCCGCGATCCCCATGGCGATACCCAGGTGAGCGGCAGCCAGTGCAGGTGCATCGTTGATGCCATCACCGACCATGGCCACCTTTCCATGGGCCGCGACCAGGTTTTCCACCACCCTGACCTTATCCTCAGGAAGCAGGCCAGCGCGATAGTCGTCGATGCCCAGCTTATCAGCTATATAACGAGCCGTATGGGGATTATCACCGGTGAGCATAACCACCTTTCCTATCCCCAGGGCATGCAATTCCTTAATCGCGTCGGAGGCGTTCTCCCGCAAGGTATCGGCCAGCGCGATGCCGCCCCACAGCTCGTTGGCCGTTCCCACGAAGACGACGGTTTTTCCCGTCTTCTCCGCATCGGTAAGTAACCCCTCAGACTCCTGAAAGTCCAGGCCCAGTCGTCTGAACAGCCGACCGCTGCCCAGGTAAAAGGTCTGCTGCCCGATATCGGCTCGCGCTCCTTCACCAGGCAGGGCTTGAAAATTGCTGATCTGATCGCTGACAATACCATCCTGCGCGGCTTTGCGCAAAATGGCCTTAGCCAAGTGGTGCTCAGATCTGGCCTCGATGGCAGCAGCCAGGGATAGGACTTCCTGGGGTTGGTGGCCATTCAGCGGCAATAAATCAACTACGTGAGCTATCCCCTTGGTAAGCGTGCCGGTCTTATCCAAAGCCACCACATTAATCCTGCCGGCCAGCTCCAAGTGAGCTCCACCTTTTATCAACACGCCCACCCGGGCCGCGGCCGACAGGGCCGCCAGTATGCTTACCGGGGTTGAAATGACCAGCGCACAGGGACAAGCAATCACCAAAAGCACCAGCGCCCGGTAAAACCAGATGGAAAAGGGCGCTCCCAGTAAAACAGTGGGTACCGCTACCACCAGCACCGAGGCGCCTATGACTGCCGGGGTATAATATCTGGCAAATCTATCCACAAACATCTGCACCGGCGCCCGCCTGCTTTGCGCCTCTTCCACCATGTGAATTATGCGCGCCATGGTGGAATCCTTGGAAAGGTGGGAAACCTCGACCTCCAGGGAACCGCTACCGTTAATGCTTCCCGCATAAACCTGATCACCCACCGTCCTATCCACCGGCATCGATTCCCCGGTTATCGGCGCCTGGTTGACCTCGGAATAGCCCCTAATCACCCGGCCATCCAGCGGGATCTTCTCGCCCGGCTTTACCACGATGACATCACTCACCTGGACATCTTCCACCGGCAGGGACAGCTCTTCGCCGTCCTTTTGTACCAAAGCCAGCTTAGGTGTAAAACCTATGAGCTGGCTTATGGCCCGGCGAGCCCTCTCCATGGTGTGAGACTCCAACAGCTGGGCCAGGGAGAACAAGAAAGCCACTGTAGCCCCCTCGGCCCACTCGCCGATGGCCGCCGCGCCGACGATGGCGATAGTCATAAGGGAATTCATGTCCAGCCTTAAGCTGACCAGGCCTCTAAATCCGCTGCGGACGACATAGAACCCGCCTGAGACAATTGCGGCCGAGTAAGCCGCGATGAGCACTGGCTGAGAAAGGCCGGTAAGGGAAAATGCAAACCCTAAAGCCAAAAGGGCACCGGATAAGACGGTTAGAATCAGCTTTCTCCTCCTTAAGGAGGAAATATCCCCTGATCGCTCCTGATGTTCAGGGGTGGCCTCCAGACCCAACTCCTTCAGCGCCCTGACCAAGTCCACCGGGGATAAGACGGCGGCATCAAAGGTTACCTGGAGCCGGCCCAAAGCTAGGTTTACATCGAAGTTTTCCACGCCGGCCAGGCCGGCAAATTTATCTTCAATCGCCCGTACTTCCTCACTACAATCCATACCCTTGACCCGGAAGGAGACGGTCGCCAATCCCGAGGCCTGGCCCAGATTAAGCCCGAGCTTTTTCACCTCTCTCTCCACCCGGGCCATATCCAGGTCAGCCCGGCATACCTCCAGCATGAGCTTGGAGTTGGCCAGGCTCACCCGGGCACACCTCACCCCCTTTATCTGGGTTATGGCTTTCTCTAAATGGTTGGCACAGTCGGCGCAGTGAAGACCCTTGATGGGTAACTCCACCAGCCGGTTGGTCGTGTGTCCGCTCATCGCCCTTAAATTGAACCCAGTCGTTTAAGACCCTCGGAGACCAGGCTTATGGCCTCAGTATTTGCCAGAAAGTAAAAGGCCATACGCCCCTGCTTGCGAAACTTTACCAAGCCCAGGTTTCTCAACACCCGCAACTGATGCGATACCGCCGACGAGGTCATTCCCAGAACGGCCGCCAGGTCACACACGCACAGCTCCTGCTGAGACAGGGCATATAACATCTTGAATCGAGTGGGATCCCCCAATACCTTGAAGATCTCCACTAGGCCCTCCACCTTCTCATCGCTGACCATGCGGGAGCGGACCGCGTCCACCTTCTCTTGGTCAATGAGGGTAACCTCGCAGACGCCGTTCTTGGTTAACCTCAGTGGTTTGACCGGTTGTCCAGGGACAGACATAAGCACCTCCGAATAGTTGCTCAACTATTCATCTATATACTACCTCAACCCTTCCCTGTCAAGAGTAAATTAGTTGCCCGGGTTGAAAAATGAAGGGTTTCAGGGATTTAGGGCTGCAAAATAGCGCAGAATAAAGCAGGAAAAACGCAAACCCGCAACCTATATACAACCGAAATTAGCAGGTGAATCAAATGACAAAACAGGGCAGGCCAAGTGTAAAAGTTGACTATCAGGAGGTAGCCAGGTTTAAGAGGGAAGGCCTATCCTTTCGCCAGATCGCCCGGCTCATGGGCATCGCTGCATCAACAGCCCACATGCTGCTCAAAAATGCCTCTCTGTCGCGTTCATAAGATCGCTGGTGCGACGAAAAGGGGCAAGGGCATAGAAGAAGGGAAGGATAGGTATTTCGCTTATTTGCGACCAGGGCGAAGATGGTCTTGGTATGAGCGTTAACTAAAGGGAAAGACACGCTTCTATTAATTCTGTCACCCCCCGCGGTTGACTCCTAGTGGGGGCGCATAGGCCCAGGTAATAACACACACGCACGTGACCAATATTTCCGCCCCATGTACTTATACTGCCTTTTCAGTATCCGATCACCCTTCTTGAGTATTTTCTGTTCGATGGGCAGCAACGCCTTCACACAACAGAAGCGAAAACCAAGGCGAGAATGTGTTGTAGCCAAGGCTTCAATTCACAGCCAGACGCTATTTGCGCTTGCTATCTGTCCCACCAGCTCCCAAAGCTATACAGCTATTCACACAGGGCTGCTGTATGCCGGCAGCTCTAACTTTGAAAATGCTACAGTAATTAGGGGCAGGTAAGAGCCTGCAATTCTGGCAAGACAATGTTGCCTGTCATTGGACTGTGCAAACCCCTTCCTCCTTTTGTTTAGCATGTATTTACACTGCTACCTCTATACCGACAAAGGAAGCTTCTATCCCTGGCCCTCTTGTCTGGCCCGCTCATACACCGCGCTGCCTGCCTCTAACCTCCGCTTAAGAATTTGCCCGCCACGAAAACGAGATCCGCTACTTTACCAGTTCATTGGTGTAAAGCTCATCCACCGGCGGCGCCTCCGCGGCCTTGATGAGACCATACTCAAGTAGGAAGCCCCGGACATTGACCACGCCGGCCCGATCAATGACCGGGTTACCGGAATAGGCTATTCCTTTCAACGCCAGCTCAGCCGTCGCTCGGTCGTACCCCTTCAGGGACATCACTTTCCTCACCGCATAGTCGTGATTAGCTCCTATATAGGCGCCGGCCTTGGATATACCTCGTATCGCCTTCCTGGCCAACTCCGGATTCGTCTTAACGAACTCCTTTAGGGCCACAACCGCTTGATCTATCCAGGGCTGGGGAAGCTGCTTGCCTATATCAATGAGCCGCCGAACCATGCCTTTTATAACCATGGGAGCTGCCGACGACATCGCCTGAGGAAAGGCATCGATAACACCCGTTGTCAGGGCAGCCACTCTTGCTCTAGATCCACCCACGGCGATTATTCTCACATCCTTCTCTATTCCCAGGTTCTTAACCGTCATACGGGCATAGGCATCGGAGGTGCCCCCTCTCCGGCTCATGCCTATCTTTTTCCCTTTAAGGTCCTCAGGCTTCCTTATAGGCCCGCCTGGCAATACCCAGATCGCCCAGTCAGACCCTGTCTGAATGATAGAAACCATAATGATGGGAACACCCCGGCTAGCTCCCCGGATTACACCGGGAGCGTTATCAGTGCCGATTTTAATATGACCCGAGGCCATGGCCCGGAGCATTTGGCTTCCTGATTTAAAGGGGACATATTCTATATCCAGCCCCTCTTGCTTCCAAAACCCTTGTTCCAAGGCAGTGGCAACGGGCAAGGCTTGTGACACACCTTCCCGGAATGAAACGGAGTACTTCAGCTTTTCCGCTCCCCGGGCCTGTTCCCAGTAAACCGGGCTTATCAAGATAGCCATAACCAACAACGCCAACGTTACTCTTCCCATGCTAATACTGCTCCTTTCTGCCCTCTCTGGCTTAAGAAAACCAGGTTGGCATCACTCTATTCGCCAATCACAGACAAAAGCTCATACCTCGAAACGTCTCAAACTTAGGTTATTAGCCCCGGCCACCGAAGCTGAGCCCTTTAGCGCCAGAAGCGATCAGACAAGCTAACAAATTGGGCTGTTAGCTAAATACACCTTCGGGAAGAACAGAAGGCACCGCTGCCGACTCAAATCGATCAGGCAACTAAATAGGCAACCACTTCAGTTAGAATGGAGCGCCCTTTTTAAAAAGCACCGCAGAATCACATTACGCTGCTTCGCAATTCTTGACTCCCGACAGCCATCACGCCCCCGAGGCTCAGGTCTTGGTATGTGGTAGGAATTTACCAAGGATGCAGAAATTTGTCAACCAAAAATAGCCTGGGCCATGGAAAGATTTCACTTGGAAATAGGTCACCTTCCCAACGTAAATAGCCTGGGTTTGTCCCTAGTTTAACTGGAAATATCCACTCACCAAGGCCCTTGCTGCCGAGCGATTTGCATGTAAATGGATACTATCAACGCTGGCTATCTATCGAGCACTTCCCGCCCGCACCTGTCAACAACAGGGACAGAGCCATGAACAGATTGGCGAAGGCAAATTCAATCCCACCTTTGTCGATGAAGAATCCTTTCGAGATATGAACCGATAAGATAGCTATCAGCATATCGATGGAGATAAACAGGGCGGCCCAACGGGTGAGAAAGCCTGTCAGGATGAGGATGCCCCCAAAAAATTCCACCGCGGCCACGGTAGGGGAGAATAAGCTGGGAATCGGCACCCCCACTATCTCCAGGTATTTGGCAAACCCAGAAATCCCTGGTCCGCCAAAGGCCCCGAAGAGTTTCTGGGAACCATGGGCAACGAAGGTGATTCCTAGCGCGATGCGAATAAACAAGGGGCCCCAAACAGCAAATCTCTCAAAAGTCTTGTTTAGCACAGTAGCACCTCCTCAAACCAAGTCATCTTCCACTTTGGACTGAAAAATAAATTAATAGGGGAATTTCCAATATTGGTCTTTGATGATATCAAATTTACAGCAGCAAAGGATGGTTCTTTAGGTTTGGCAGTGTGAACTTACCCGGGACTCAGAAATCTATCAAGTAAAAATAGCCCGGGGG
>JAZFTZ010000189.1:0-25560 GCA_036446955.1 Thermodesulfobacteriota bacterium | reverse complement strand
GAGATCGACTCTGGTAGAGTATGGAGGACATCAGCATTTTTCAAAGCGCTGTCATAGACAAATATAGCCCGGGAAAGCAGGCCCGAAGGGAAGGGTGCCCGTGTTTTGTCTGGATAGGAATTGTAAGGTTTCGTCTTAGGTTAACTTCTTAAACGGTGGTTATATCCTTAAACCAGGGAGGATGGAATGGCAAGGTTGTTATTAACTCGTTTGGCGGTGCTGGCTTTTATACTGTTTCTGGCGACGCAACTTTTGGTTCCTGCCGGCAGCCGGGCCGCGGACAAGGTAAGATTTTCTACCTCATTCAAGAGCGCGCCTACCTACATCATAATTTCCTCGGCACTAGAGAAGAAAGGTGCATGGAAAGCTAATGGTATAGACGGCGAGATTATCTCCTTCCGGGGAAGCGGAATGATGTACAAAGCGCTGACCGCGGGTAGCTTCGATATGGGTACAGCCAACACCATTGGCACGGCCCAGGCCGCGTTCCGGGGGGTGCCGGTCAAGATAGTGGCCGATTATAATGCCGGCTCTTATCTGTCGATTTACGTGCCTGCGGATAGTCCCATACGGAGCCCGAGCGATTTAGCCGGGAAAAAGTTGGGAACCTCGAAGGCCGGTGGGGCCACTCATGCCTATGGCCGCTTTTTTCTCAAGAAGCTGGGACTGAGGAATAAAACCAAAATAGTAGCCATAGCCTCCTTTCGCGCTCGGATGGCGGCTATCAGGTCGGGAGCCATTGATGCCAGCATCCACAGTACCCTGGGCACTGCGGATTTGGTAGCCAAAAAAGTGCTGAGGCTTCTCGTATCCGTGGCCGATTATCTGCCCAAGGAGTGGTCTTTTCACGTTGTTTTCGCCCGGGAAAGTTTCCTCAACGAGAACCGTGCCGTGGTCAGGAGGGGGACTAAGGCGGTAGGGGATGCTATCGAAGCAGCCAGAAATGATCGCGCCTGGGTGAAGGAGGAACTGAAAACCATCAGTGGCTTTTCCGAGGAAGCAGCTAGCAAAGTGGCTCAGACGATTTTCCCCGAACCGATGACCGGGGTAAGGGTGGAAGGGTTAAAGGTAATAAGAGATTTTATGTTGGAATACGGCCTGCTGAGAAAGGAAGATGTCGTTCCCTTAAAGAACATATATGTGGCTGAATTCGCCCAGTAATTTATGCCGATAGGGGAGGGGCCTGGTGGTGTTCCAATAATGGCCCCGCCCTGAAACTGTGATCATATAAGCCTTGGAGGAGGAAGAGAGATGGCTCTATGGGATGGCTTAATTCCGGAATCAGACATAAAAATGTTTGCAAAAGCAGGCCATGGCGCGCTCAACGGGTTTGGCAAAAAGCCGGCCA
Organism: Thermodesulfobacteriota bacterium; assembly: GCA_036446955.1. Lineage (GTDB taxonomy): Bacteria > Desulfobacterota > JAZFTZ01 > JAZFTZ01 > JAZFTZ01 > JAZFTZ01. Next base: position 24,212 of record JAZFTZ010000189.1, on the reverse strand, counting down.
TCCTCGTGGTGGACATGACCTATGCCTTTGTGGACGAGCGCTTTCCCCTGGGAAGCTCTACTGGTCCGGCCGCGGCTAAGGCCATCAAGGGTTTGTTAGAGGTGGCCCGGTCAAAAAAGGTGCCCATATTATACAGCACCGGCAGCCCCTCGGAAAAAGAGGTGGAGAGGGGGAGGTGGAAGAGCCGGGGCTCCCATCCCCTGGCGCGTGCGCCCGAGGCCCATAATGTTTGGCCGGAGATCGCGCCCGAGGCAGAGGACGTGGTAATCGCTAAGAAAAAGCCGTCGGTATTCTTCGGCACGCCTCTGCAAAGTTACCTGACCTTCTTGAACATCGACACTACTATAATCACCGGCATGGTGACCAGTGGATGTGTGCGGGCTACCGTGGTTGATGCCTTCTCTAACAGCTATTATGTAGTCATTCCTGAGGAATGTGTGGCCGATCGGGGCGACATATCCCACCGAATCAGTCTGTTCGACATGCATATGAAGTATGCTGATGTGCTGCCCGTATCTCAGGTGGAGGACTATCTTAAAAACCTGCCCTGAGTCTTCTCCATCTTTCGCCTTGCTACTATCTGCGGCCGCGTTTTCCTCCAGCGGCCGGGCAGACAAAGAGAGGTTTATAAGTTTGGCAGGCTAATTGGTAACCTGCCGCTTTCTGAGGGCAATAGGTCTAAGATTGTTTCGCCGACTATATCGGAGGATGAGAGATGGCTATATGGGATGAGTTAATTCCGGAATCAGACCGGAAAATGTTTGAAAAAGCAGGTATGGGCAAGCTGGGCGGCTTTGGAAAGAATCCGGCTGTCATCGTGGTGGACATGACCTATGCCTTTGTGGACGAGCGCTTTCCCCTTGGAAGCCCCACTGGCCCGGCCGCGGCTGAGGCCATCAAGGGTTTGTTAAAGGTGGCCCGGTCAAAAAAAGTGCCCATATTATACAGCACCGGCGCCCACCGGGAAAAAGAGGCGGAGAGAGGGAGGCGGAAGAGCCGGCGCTCCCATCCCCTCGATCGCGCGCCCGAGGCCCATACCGTTTGGCCGGAGATCGCACCCGAGGCGGATGACGTGGTAATAGTCAAACATAAACCCTCGGTATTCTTCAGCACACCTCTGCAAAGCTACCTGACCTTCTGGAACGTCGACACTACTATAATCACCGGCATGGTGACCAGCGGGTGTGTGCGGGCTACCGTGGTTGATGCCTTCTCGTACAACTATCATGTACTCATTCCTGAGGAATGCCTAGCTGACCGGGGTGATGTCTCTCATCGGATCAGCCTGTTCGATATGCAAATGAAGTATGCTAATGTGCTGCCCGTAGCTCAGGTGGAGGACTATCTAAAGAACCTGCCTTGAATAGACTTTGCCACCATCTACCGGCAAGTCTTTTCTCCAGCCGTTAATTATGAGGGGATGAGCATAACCGCCGTTTCGCCTTGGTGATTGTGCCTCCAGAGAGGCTAATCGGCTGTTTGGGATAGGGAAAACTTGACGATGGCTGGTATCTTTTCTCTGTCTTGGGGCTGAATGGGGTATCTCTCTATCGGCACCGGCTTGTGCACCACATTCAAGCCTTGCTCCTCCTTTTTCACTAAGATCCATTTCAGCCAGTTCAAATCATCCCGGTAAGAAAAATCGAGCCGGTAATGACTAAGCCTGCTCTCTGTCCTTTCTAGGCAGGCCAGATATAGAGGTTCCAGCAGGTCGAGGAAATTCCTGGCCTCATTGGCTTTTATCAACTCATGAGTATCGGAGGCGAACACCTGCGGCAAAATCTCTTTAGTCGCCCTTACATCTTTCAGCATCTCGTTGATGGTTGATTCATTCTTCACTATGGTGAACTCTGGTCTGAGAAGCTTTCTGTGCAGCCGGCGGAATATATCATAGGGCCGGATACCGCTTTTTCTTCCCGCGGGGGTGGTTAACCCGGCTTTCAGCTCGTTTAGCTGCCCACTTAAGACTGGGTGGCTGTCGGGTTCTTGGGCGATCCTGGCTGCCTGTTCGCCAGCCCGGTAGCCGAAGACGTTGCAGATGGATAGCATTCCGCCGGAGAGCCTCTCTGCTGCACCGGGAAACTGGGCACAATTCCCTACCGCCAAAAGAGCTGGCAGGTCAGATTGCCCCCAAATATCAATATGAATCCCTCCCCCGAAATAGGCCACCACAGGCCGGGCCTCAATCAGGTCTCGGCTAGGGTCAATCCCGGCTTCATCCAGAGGGGCTATCCTAATGGGCAGAATCCTGCGTAACTGCTGGATATGTTCTTTAGTGAAATGTCTCATATCGAAATAAATAGGGCCCCGACCCTCCATGGTCTCCTTAGCCCAGGCCTGGGCCAGCAGTCCGAAGGTGGAACGGCGCTCGCCCCGCTCAGGCACGTACCTTCCCATGAAACGCTCACCGTCCGCATTAACTATATAAGCTCCCTGGGTCTGGAAGGGCATGAGACTCTGGGTTATCAGCCTTCCCCGATGAAAGCCACAGAACCTGGGTCCGAAGCCGAATTCTAGATTAGCCAGCGCCGCGCCAGCGCGGAAGGCCATGGCCTGCCCATCACCGGTGATGTTATCGGCATAAGAGCTACGCATCTTGAAACCGGCCAGGCCGGTGGCCAAGACTACCGCCTTGGCCTTGAACGCGATAGCCTCTCCGCTACGACCATGAATCCCCAGGGCACCGACAACCCGGCCGTTGCTGGGATGCTGGCCATCGGAGGTGAGCAACTCACAGGTCATAACCCTCTCCACCAGCTTAACTTTTCGGGCCAAAAGCTGTTCTCTCATCACCTCCATAAGTGTGCGACAATCGCAAAGGACTACCCGGCTTTTCTTGTGCCCCCGGCCAAGCGAGAGAAAGAGGTCACCCTTCTCATCAGTCTCAAAGGGAACGCCGAACGCGCGCAAATCAGCAATCCTCTTGCCCCCCTCGGTGATCCAGACCTTAAGGAAATCCTGATCGCTTATGTATTCGGTATGCTCCACCATCTCTTTAAGCCAGTCGTCCAGTTCCCCTTCGGGCATCGGGGCCAGTATGTCGTGGCAAAAGACAGCCGTGCCGCTTCTGCCCACCATTCCTTTATCCACCAGGATAACCCTGGGAACCAGCTCACTGGCTCTGAGCGCTGCCCAGCAACCGCCCAGTCCGGCTCCCACCACCAGCACATCGGTCTCCAACATCTGACAGCCAGATTGTGATCCCATATCGGCCTTTCCTCAGTTCATAAATTGGTTGACTCCCCGGTCCGGGTGCTTATGCAGGGCCCATGGCATGGAAGCGCCCTTTCATGCCGAGATATACCTAATTCTCGCCCTTCGATAGATTTGTGATCCTTCCTGTCGCCGTGAAGACCATTTTAAGTTGCCTAGCTGTGAAGGTCAACTCTATTTTTCCCCGTCTGTGTCTCCCTGATATAAGATCTGAAACCTTTCCGGGGGGGCGGGGCCGTGGGCCCCTCCCCCTGGAAAGCTGTCCCAAGCAGTTGTTTATTTATGCCATTAGGGCCTCTGGTAATGGTTACCCAAAGAGGTTCTTGTTCACCAGCGGACCGTGAGGTTCCGCCAGTTGGGCCGTTCTGATGAGCCTGCCCAGCCAATTGATTATCGCCATCTTGAACAGCCAATTCTCAACCATGTAGATAGGCTCCAGATTCTTTTGGGTTGGAATCAATACATCCGAAAACCTAGTCTGGCCGTTGAAGATGGAGGCCAGAGTAGCCGCGCTGGTACGAAGGCGTGTTATCTCTCTGCTATTGGGGGTAGCGTTATCTATCTCACCGGTTTGTATATTTATTTGGCCCCGCCTTATTGTCAGGACCAGGGGCTGGGCATCAGTTAGCTCGAAGATTATCACCTGGTCGTGCTCTCTAAGAAGGCGGCAACCTTCCGGTTTCTGCCTCAACCTGCCGAAAAAACATGAGCTAATGACAGAAGTTTTGCTGCCATCTTATACAGCCTCTACCAACAGCTATCCGCCCTTCTTTTCCAGCCCTCGTGATGAGGTCATACTGGGGCCAGCCCTCCGAGCCAATACCGACGTTGACTTTATCCAAAGCCTGAGTCGGAATGACTGTCATGAGCACGAGAATTAGGCACCCGAAACCGCCTTCAGCCATAAAAAGCTTTCATCACCCACCTCCCTTAAACCTATGTTTAGCATTCGGCGCCATCCCCGGACGAAAGCCGCCCGCGCCCCCCTGATGGCCACCCACCCTGCCTCTAGATAATAGTAATCAGGGCCTTTTGGAGCCATTGCACCTATTAGAGGATGATGCCTTCAACTGCGCGTGACCTAGCTGAGTATTATGGAGGAAGATTATCCCTTAGCTCTGTCCAGTATCCTTCTGCTTAGGGCCCTTTTCTTGTGCCAGCAGGTCGAACTTTCATACCTATCTTTTAAAACGGTAAGATCTCCAGCTCCCTTTCCGCGGATACCTCAAACGCGCCGCGCGGGCAGTCGAGCTGGCACCAGAAGCAACTGAAACAATCGGCAGGATAGGCCACCCGGGGCCTGCCATCCTCCTCGGCCCTGAGCACATCCACCGGGCAGCTTTCTATACACGGGCAACCCTCGGCTGCTCTCAGTGGGCACTCCTGGCAAAGGGAGGCATCAAATTTCCTGATCATAAGCCCACCTCTTTCAAACAATCGGAGGAGAACTGGACCGCGGCCGGGACCTTGGTCAGGGTCGGCGGTCTTATCTTATAACTCTCAATGGGGATAGGCTCAAACCCTAACTTAATATCCTCCCCCTCTCTGCGAACGGTAATCCATTTAAGCCAGTTCACATCATCCCTGAAAGGATATTCCTCCCGGTAATGGCAAAGCCTTGTCTCCTTCCTCTCCAATGCGCTGGTGTATGACAGCCTGCACATAAGCAGGTAGTTTCGGGCCTCATTCGCTTTGATGAGCTCGTGGGGGTGCTCCGCCCTTACCCCGGGAAGTTCTTCCCGTTCGATCCTTTCCAGCTCCTTCAGCACCTCCACCATCCTGGCTTCGCTTTTGAGAATACTGTATTTGAAAGGGATAATCATCCTGTTTGCTGCAAGGAAGACATCATCCGGTGTCAGCCCATCTCTCCTGCCCAGGGGCGATAGGATCCTTTTAAGAAGCTCTTCCACCTGTTCCTGTTTCGGGGTCACCTCCCCGCGGCCGGCCGCATACTTGGCCGCGTTCTCGCCCGCCCGGTACCCGAAGACGTTACAGAAGGCCTGAGACAGGCTGGCCATGGGCTCCACGCTGGCCCTGGTTTGGGCGGCCATGCCCGCGGCGAAAAGGCCCTTAAGCGAGGTCTCGCCACCGAAACCTATCTTTACCCCGCCCCTTCCACCGCCCCAGTGGATCATCGCGGGAATTACCTCTATGGGGTCTTTAGAGATATCTATACCGGCGTCATCCAGCGCGGCCATTGTCTGCGGGATCACCTTTCTTAACCGCTCCACCTCTTCTTTGGGGAAGTGTCTCATGCTGAAGTACACCGGGCCCTTCCCTTCCAGACACTCATTGGCGATGGCCTGGCTGATAAGCCCGAACCCGGACCTCCGCTCCATCAGATGAGGGGCATATCTTTCCATTATTCTTTCGCCGGCCGCGTTGACTATCCAGGCGCCGTGGTTCTGAAGTTGGGCCCCGGACCATAAATATTTTAGCGGGTTTTTCGCGTCGGTGCCCCTCTTCCAGAGCGCGAAATTGAAATGGTGAGTGAACTCCATCCCGGAAAGCTCAGCCCCGGCTCTGTAGGCCATGGCCTGGCCGTCCCCGGTCAGGTTGTCCATCTCCTTGAGCTTCCCGGCGATAAGGCCGTTAGTCACTACCACCGCGCCAGCTTCTATCACCAAGGGTTCAGCCGTTCTGGTGTGAAGGCCAATCGCGCCAATAACGTTCCCGCCGGAGGGGTGTTGGCCGTCCGAGGTTAAAAGATCGATGATCATCACCCGCTCGATGAGATTTATCCGGCTTGCCAGAAGGACATCTCTCATCCGCTGGGCAAACTTCCTGCCTTCGTAGTAGATTGCCCGGGCCTTGTTTGCCCCCCGGGGAGGCATGAGGATGAAGTCACCGTTTTCATCCCGCTCAAACTGGAAACCCCATCTCTCCAAATCTCTTACCCTATCTCCCTGCTCTTCAAGGACTGCCTCAGCCCACTCCTGGTTACTGAGGTATTCGGTGTGTTCTACGATCTCCCTCAGCCAGTCGTCGTGCGCTCCCGCTGGTGTGGGCGCGGTCATTATATGGCAGAAGACCGTACCACCCCCTCGGGCCACATTCGCTTTATCAACCAGTGTCACCCGATCGACCAAGTCCCGGGCCCTCATGGCCGCTCTAAATCCGGCCAGGCCTCCTCCCACCACCAGGACATCGGTTTGAATAACCTTAGCCACCTCGCTTACCTCCTCGTTACAGTTCGACCCGAATATTGCCTTTACCAGGCGAAACTATGAAGGGGATAACTCCAATTTAAGTTATATTATTGCAGTTTACCGGGCCTTGCCAAGCAGGCCAAGCCTCTCAGCCGCGTAAATCAGCGATTATATAAACGAAACAGGCCGGCGAGCCAAAACCCTCATGAGAAATCTGCAACAACGCACGGGATATTGATTCGATGACATCAGCCTACCAGGGAAACTAAAACCATGTCAAGAGGAAAAATAGGCGTAAAAAGGAAGGGTCAGGGGTGGTTTGTAGAGGGAACCCTCCCCCTGGGACCCCCTAACCCCGGGCTGGTCTGTTTGGATTGGCGCTACCGCGCCAATCCAAACACAACCCAAAGTTTGGGAAAGGGGTGTAGGGAGATAACCCTTTTCAAAGGGTTATCTCCACAAAAAGGCACACGACCTCGTCCTCCGGGAAGGTCTCAGCTAAGATAAGCCAGCGGTCATTTCAGCTGGCATGCCTGGCTTAGGTATACTGAGGGCGGCAAAGACCGCTCGCGGTGTCTTGTTGTTATTTCTTGCTTAAGCTCCTGATAAAGGCAATGATATTCTTGATGTCTGTACTTTTGAGGGTACCTCCCCAAGGGGGCATGAGTGCGGATTTGCCTAGCGCGGCTCCCCCCTTGCTTATTATATCGGTCAGGTATTTGTCAGTTAATTTTTCCATGACCTTGGTATTGGATAGGTCCCTGGGCTTAGGGTTTAAGCCGGCTGACGCCGGTCCATCCCCTTTCCCGGTCGGGCCATGGCAGCTAGCACAATAGCTGGTAAAGATAGACTTTCCCTTGGCTATATTGGCTGCTTGGGCGGTTCCCATTAGCGAGACTAGGAACGCAACTGACAGCACCAGAGCCGTCAACGGCCACTTCCTCATACGCGGTTTACTCCTTTCTTTACTTAAGGCGCAAATTTTTTTCCTGCGCATCATCAGTTAAAATAATAGCCCGCTCTAAAAAGATCGGGATCGATTATTTTAAACTTACACCAAACCGCTCCCAAAATCAAGCCCTTGCTTATTCCTGATTGTACTGTTACCAGAGTCAGGCGCGACCCGTTGACAAAGGGTTCGCCCCTTAGAGAGATGTCATCGGTATGATAATCGGGGTAGATAAAAGAACGGGGGCCAGTGCGGCCCCCGTTGGCTGATCCTTCGGGTTAGGGTCTGGTCGGCCCCAAGCTTATGGCCTATAGCCCTTCAGCATTCACCAGCGGCTCATATGCGCCGCAGGACATCTCGTCCCATTCAGGGAATCCCAATTCTCCCCAGAAGCCGCACAGCCAGCGGTCCGGGTCTCCAGAAACACCCTCACCATCAGGTTCATCATCCAGTTGAGGAAAACCATTAGTTATCAAGGCAGCTGCCACAACAGCAGGGCTTGCCCCAGGGTTCTTAGCGATGAACAACGCCGCCGCGCCGGCCACGTGGGGCGAGGCCATGCTGGTGCCGCTCATAGTTTCGTAGGTGCCCCCTTTAAAGGTGGAGAGAATGTCCACCCCGGGCGCGGCGATATCCACCAGCCAGCCTAAATTGCTGAAGGTAGCAAAGGTGTCGTCTTCACCGTACGAGGTCGCACCGCCATAGCCGCCGGGCAGGCCATCGGAGTCGGCGATGGCGGAAACGGTAATGGCGTTAAGGCAGTGGGCCGGGGTATAGACATCCGCGTAATCGCCCATGTTTCCCGCGGCCACTACCATGGTAACCCCCCTATTGACCGCGCTGTCTATGGCGTCGCATAAGGGGTCGTCCTCATACAACCACTGGGCCCCCAGGCTCATATTGGCTACGTCCATGCCGTGGGACGCGGCCCAGTCCACACCGGCAATAACCCCAGACAGCGAGCCGCTGCCATTGTCGTCCAGAACGCGAACCGCATTAAGTCGGACCCCGGGGGCGACACCAACCACGCCGATGCCGTTATTTAGAGCACCCACGATACCGGCCACATGGGTGCCGTGGCCATGGCCGTCATTGTACTTTTTTGGCGGGCCCGGGGTGTAGTTTACGCCGCCGGCCACATTCAGGTCAGGATGGTCTTTCTGTATGCCGGTGTCTATAATGGCAACCTTTATTGCCGAAGCGTCAATAGTGTTTGGGTTAGCATGTATCCTGAGAATTCCATTAGGCGTTTCTTGGAGCGGCCCCACAGGCGGGTCATCAGGGAGTGGCTCTTTCAGCTTTTTCTCTTGACCTGGTGGTTCACTCGGACGTTCAATGATGCTGACCGTGACATCGGGAACCACGTACCTGACCCTGGAGTCAGCCGATATGTCTGCCGCCCTTTCCGCGGACATCCTCACCGCCAAGCCGTTTATCACCGAGTACCGGTGAAAGGCGGAGAGGCCATGGTAAAAGAGGAAATCGGGCTGACTTACCTCTGGCTCGAGCACAACTATGTACTGGCCGGGAATGACCTTTCCTGCCCGGGCATGGGCAGGAGGTCCCTGGCCAAAGGCTAGCAGGGCATGGGCCAGTATAAGGGTGGTGACTAAGCTGATACCAGAAAAAAATCGCGTTGCCTTCATTTTCCCCCTCCTTTTTGAAAGGGCCAGTCCGGTTGGACAAATATTGTCATATCAAAGCTACCAAAAAAAGTTCCGAAACGAGGCTGGTTGGACATATTTTGTCTCGAAAAAGAGTTAATTTGCACCCCCTCCGGTCAATTCACCGCTTTTTACTATACTAAGGGCAATAACCGTGCCCAAGCTGTCCTGAGATCAAAGAAATTTATGGGATTATGGGAATTGCCATACCTGGCTAGCAAATGTAAATCTTAGCGGGAAGCTTCTTTACAAAAGGTTTTAGCTAAACCTTTCCTATAAACTTGTAAGGGGAGGGGGGCAAGGGTTCCTGGGCAGAACTCGGCTGGCACGACCCAGCCAGCCGAGTTCTGGGCCTGCTTATCCATATGTTCTTACCGGGAGATTTCGCTAGCTACCTGGCGAACAAAACTATTGTCGAACAGGTCGGTTAGTTTCGACTTCTTACGAATGACCTTGACTTTCAAATAATAGTCCTGGACTTCTCTGAGGCGATCAAGGTCCATTTCACCCAGGACTTTCTGGCCGGGATAAATCTCTTTAACGTATTTTTCTACCACGGTGTCGAGCACCTTGCGGCGGGCCGGCTTCTTCCAGGTCGGGTTACGGCCGATGTAGATTTGTTTTACCTCCTCGGGGTGGTCCATGGTGTACTTCATCCCCTTCAAGCTGGCCAGGACAAATTTTCTAACCAGGTTGGACTTTCCCTTTATCATCTTGTCGCTGGTTACCACTGCCTGGGCAAAGGAGGGGAAGAATTTGGTAGCCTGGACCCAGAGGGTCGGGTATTTCGCCTGGACGGAAGCGCCGAAAAAAGGTGGGTTAAACAGGGCGACCGCTTTGCCGGTCATCACCGCCTTGATCATCCCACCCGGGCCATAGGCGTTTATGGTTACATCCTGCTTTTTGATTCCCAGCTTGGCCAGGATAGCCAGGAGCACAAAATAGCTGGTGTCCGCGTAAGTCATCACCGCTATCTGTTTTCCTTTGAGGTCCTTCAGCGTATTTACGCCCAAGTCCTTTCGGGCGGCTATGAAATGTAATGCGCCGTCACCCATAAGGGCCACACCCTTTACCGGTACCCCCTGCGGTCTAACGATAATAGGGCTGTCACCTAAGCCTCCGCCGAACTCGGCGTTACCGGCACCGACTTGCTTGACGGCATCAACACCACCCTTGCCCACTACGAACTTAATGCTTATGCCCTGGTCCTTGAAAAACCCCTTTCCCTCCGCGGCATAAAGGAACATAAATGAAGGAAGAGGGTACGGTGCCGGCAGCACATAGGTTACCTTTTGTGCCAGCACCGGGCTGCCAATGAAGCTAAACGCTAATACGGGCAAGCCGAGACTGAGAAAAAACTTTCTAGTCATCTTAATTCCTCCTTTCCTGGCTCAACTGGTGAGACTCATATACTAACTAATCCTTTCTCATTTGGCAACCTCCTTTCGCTGATAAGCTATGGGGTGGTCTTTCCCAGGGGAGGGGCCGGCGGCCCCGTCTCCCGGGAAAGGTTTCAGGTTCTCTCTTAGAGTGATAGATCTGTCTTGACAGCAAGAAGTTTCGCTCTTTGAGCCCCAAATCAAAGGCCCCAGCCAACTATTGGCCTATAGCTTTTTTCGTTTGCGGGCCTGTCTTTCGCCCACGGTGAAATGTTCTCCTTTCAGGGCCAACTCCGCCTCTTCCTCGTTTTCCTCGCTCCACTGGCCCAGAGAGTAGCCATACCAGGGGTGTTTGGGAGTCAGTTCGGGCAGATTGAGTTCCTCCCATATCTTTCGCGCCTGCTCCATGAAGTCTTTTCTTGGTAGCGATATCGGGGGATAGTCCCATTTGCGAGTGGCGTCAATGAGTAACCCCGATGTCTCCAGGCGATGAGGAATGATGGCAAAATCGCCGGCCGCTTGGGGGCCGGGAGGATATGAAGAGGGGTCTAGCCCCAAAGCTTTTCCCGGTATGGTCCTCAAGTCAAGGTGGGGTTGCATCCTAAAAGCCAGCGCCCATAGAATCGCGTCGGGATCGTTAGGATTAATATCCTCATCCACCGCGATTATTATCTTGCCCAGGTTGGGAGAAAAGCCGGCCGCACAGTGCAGAGCCTGCCAGGGCTGGCCGGGGTTGAGCTTTTTCAAGCGTATGAACCATATGGCGTTGGTGCCGCTGGCCTCGTGGAGACATACCTCGAGGATGCCGGGTATATTACATTCATACTTGAGAAACCTGTAGAGCGCGGCCTGGTGCGCCATGCGTCTTATCTTGCTGTCCTCACTGGGCGAATAATGGACTACGAAGGCGTTGTAAATCGGCTTGCGGCGCCGGGTTATACATTTTATATCGAAATAGGGCCCGGTGGTCCTGCCCCCTATATAGCCGGTGTACTCCCCGAATGGCCCCTCCGGTTCCACCGAATCGGTGGGAAGAACGCCCTCAAGAACAATCTCCGCGCTGGCCGGCACCTCGATATCCACCGTCTTGCACTTAACTAACTTTAACGACCTGCCCGCCAGCCCACCGGCTACGGCCAGCTCATCCAGGCCCAAAGGTATCTTGCCTGCTGAGACCAAGCCGATACAAGGGGAACCACCTATCACAATAGCTGCCTCGAGGGGTTTTCCCATCTCCTTGGCCTTTAGCCAGTGCAAGGCCAGATGCTGGCCCACGCCGCATTGGATGCCGGTCCGGGTCCGACTCTTTACCTGGCCCCGGTAGGTCCCGATGTTAGGCACTCCCGTCTCCGGATCCCTGGTTATCCAGCAGGGTGCAGTCAGGAAAGGAGCCGGGTCAAAACCCGGCAGCGATATGGGTATGGGGAATTGTTCCAGCCCGTGCCCCTCTTTTTCCAGGTCCGCCCCCTGTTCCACCACCTCTTGAGCCGGGCCGTCCTTTACCAGTTGAGGGGGAATGGGATTATCCATTGCCTTGGTCCACTTTTGGTTGATCTCCTCGGATGTACAATTCATGGCCATGGCATATATCTCGGTGGAGGAGGCATACACGCCAGCCACCACCGGTATATCGTATTTTCTACCCTTGGCATCGGTTACATTTTCAAACAGGAAGCCCTTTCTTTTCTCCTCGGGCAAACCTCTAAACTGCCATCGAATAAGGGGCATGAGTTCGGTGTCCTTGTTTATCTCTCGCGTTACACGAATTAGCATGGAGTTCTCCTCCAGGCACTGGAGATAGTCCCTCAAATCCTCATAATACGATTCTCGGCTTGGCATATTTCCCTCCTTGTTTCCTTCACTGGGCTCGAACTAGCTGGCTGGCAACCAGTTGCCCGAAGGCGGATAGCCGGTATAAATTAACCGCCAGTTAACCGGCTTTCACCGTGGGCACAGGTCTGGATTATATCTCCAAAGGGAAGCTTCCCGACCTGATAGTCCGGCTAAGCGTGAGGATCATCACGCTACCCGCTGGGCGAATACGTCCCTTAATCCGGTTTTTTCCACGCGCGCTTTAATCTCCTCTATGTCAGGAGAGTAGAGCCCTTGCTCCTTCATACGGTCGAAGAAATGTCCGCCGGAAAAGCCGTACCGGCGAACCAGGGCCCCTGGCGTCTCCATCATCTCCTTTTCGTAGGCGATGAACTCGCCGGCCGACAGGCTGCGGGGCAACACCAGATCTTCCTTGGCAAAGGCGCGGCGGGCCGCGTTATGACCGGCCAGCACGCCGGTTAAGATTACCGCGGGCATACCTGACATCGGCCCAGACTTTTCCCCGGCGCAATAGAGGTTGTCCAGACCTTGTACGCTGAGGCTGTTTTCCCGGGGAGCCATGGCCAGGCCACGGACCGCGTTGCCCACTCCCCCTGATATGGGGTCAACCATGCGGGCGTATTCAAAGCCGGGCACGCTGTGCAGATCGTCCAGCGGCATGTAAGACTGGACCATGACCTTGGCAAAACCGTTATCAAAGATGAACAGGTTTTCGAGAAATTCCGGCCGGGCATTTTCCGTGGCGGTTATCATCTCCAACTTGTCGTAGTCAATAAGCTCTTTTGGAAGGGGCACGACGATATAGCCTTTGCTTTCCATCTCCGCCACCAGATGCCGGGCGAGGGAGTCTTTTACCAACATGAATGCCGAGCTGAATGCACCTAACTTGCCATCCGGCCTTACCGCGGTCAGATCCTTAACCCCAGCCTTGGCGCTGATACTTACCCGTCCGCCGAAAGTAGGGCAGCGCATGACGCACATGACACAACCGAAGCCGTGTTTGGTGCACTCGGCCACAGTGCCACACCCCCCGGTGGCATCCACGAAAACGTCTCCCTCGATAGTGCTGCCGTCGTTAAGGACGATGTGAGTTAACCTTGTCCCTTTCATTTTTACATCTTTGGCCCGGGCGCGAAGTCTAATGTCGACACCGGCCCCGTCCAAAACCCGTCTTATGGCTGACTCCAGTTTCAGCACATTAAAGACTTTGATGTGGCGGCGGTTAAGCAACTCAATGTAATCAATATCATGGATGACTATTGATTCTATCGCCTCGAAGATATCCGCGCCACCCATGGCCCGCATTTCCTCCCTGACGGTAAAACCGCCCTGACCACCAAGTACTCCAGTGAGGACACCGAGGCCGGTGAGCATATCCGATTTTTCCAGTAACAAGACCTCGGCTCCAGCCTTGGCTGCTGTCGCCGCGGCAGAACAGCCGGCATAACCACCTCCCACGATTACCACTGTTGACATGAAGTTACCTCCTATGCAGTCCAGGGCACTCTTAATAAAGCCTTAATGATAGAATCAGTCTATCTGCGCTTACCTGGCCCTACCTTTAGATAGTTAATAGAACCAGCTAGCTACCCGCTAGTTGGTCAATCTCGGTATAGATTCTCAGAAAAATCCATCCCTGTCAATGGCCAAAGATTTTAGGGTAGGTTGTTGTGACTCATAGCTGACGCTACTGTAAAAAGGGCCAGGCGAGATTTGTGGAAGGAAGGCCTCCAAGGGGCCCGCGGCCCCGTCCCACTGGAAAGATCACCCCAAGAAGCTTCGCTTCTCCCGGCCCCCGAAATCAAAGGGTTGCCCCCACAAAACACACCGAACTCTTAGCGGGTGTACTCGCTGGGATGAAGCATTGCATCTACAGAGGGTAACTTCTCCCTTTTCATAAACCTGTACTCGACGAGAAAGTTTATTACGTTCTCGAGAGCTCGGCGGCTGATCTTTCGGCCCAGCTGAGGATATAACACCTTTTCGTCCACTGCCAGCTTCGCGCCCGCGGGGCTATAATGTATCTTAACTACCAGCTTTTGCGCGGCCCACTCCCGATGGACGCGAACGTAATCTATGGCCTGGAAGATACCCCTTAAGGTCTTCATGACGACTTTCGGATTCTTGGCAATGAAATCCTTATGGGCCACATAGGTACCCTCAATCCAGGGCTTGGGAAGATAGTTACCGATATTTATCAGCGGCCTGACCTCTCCTCGGACTATCAGATTCACATTGCTGTGATAAGCCTGAACAAAACCGTCAATGGCTCCAGACTTTACCGCGGCCACTCTGGCCGGTTGGCCGCCCACGCCGACGAACTTCACATCTTTTCCACTCAGTCCCACCCTTTTTAGCGCCAGGAGGCCAAAAGCCGTTGTTGTGCTTGCTATACTGAACACGCCGATCTTGCCGCCCTTAATGTCCTGAGGCTTTTTGAATCGGCTTTGGCCAGGGCCGTGCTTGAGGCTTATTCCCAGCAACTAGCTCTCGCCGTTCGAGGCGAGCTGCCCCGTGTCCCTTTACTCATGAGAGAACTTCAATGGATGAAACTTTTCTATTAAGGCAGTTTTTCTTTCCTACCATTCCCTATCGAATAAGGCCAAATACACTGGGAATACTGCCTTCATAGTGGTCCATTTATCTAGAAAATTTGGACACTATTTATCAGTCCTTTGGCAACACCGGGCTCACTCTTCTTCCAACAAGGCTGAGGCGGCAAGCAGCACTGCTACCGGAGCGCGCTGGGCCTCGGCAGTCTTTTGAGAATCTCTTATCACCCTGGTGGCCTCTTGAACATCCGTAAGCACAGAGTAAGGAATCCTCAAGTCCTGTAAAAGGGCACCGGCCCAGGCCCAACTCTCCGGGAGAAATGCTTCCCTTTCCCCTATCGAGCCTCGGTGACTAGCCAGAATCAAAAGAGGAATCCTCTGCGCCCGGTGTATTCCCAACAAGGCAGTTATGGAGTTTCCCAACCCTGTTACATCCACAATCAATGCAGCGCGCTTTCCACCCAAGCTAGCACCAGCCGCCACTCCTACTCCCTCTTCCTCCCTGGTTACGCCCACATATTTAATCTGCGGGTCTTTCGTTAGAAGCGCGTTGACCTCTTTTAGCCAAGTTTCGGGCAGGTACACTCCGAAATTTATGCCTGCACCTTTCAAAGCCTGACAAATAATGCTGGCCTTCCTTTTGCTTGCCGCCATTTCTGGTCTTTCTAAAAGGCAGTTTCCGCCATTAGACTTCGATGATATTAGACTAAGCGTGATTCAGTAAGGTCGGTGCTCAATCTAATTTGGCCCGGCAGCCTTGTCAAGCTTTTTTTAACCGGCTTATATGGCCGACGGATCACGGGTGTTTTGTGGGGGAGAAGCCTTTGAAAAGGGTTTTCTCCCACACCCCCTTCCCAAACTTTAAGTTATGTTTGAATTGGCGCGGTAGCGCCAATCCAAACAGGCTAGCCAGGGGTTAGGGGCTCATGGCCCTGTCACCCGGGAAGATTATCCAGCCAGCATGGTGCGGGAATTTAGGCACTTCTTATAGCTGCAGCCAGCCGCTCCGGTGTGATCGGCAGTTGTTTTAAACGAACTCCGGTGGCATCGAAGATGGCATTGGCTATGGCCGGTGCCACCGGTATCGCGCCCGCCTCGCCCAGTCCTTTGGCACCAAAGGGTCCGGCCGGATCACTGCCCTCCACGAAGAATACCTCCACCGGGGGCATATCCTGGCCGGTAAATAGGCGATAATCGGCCAGGGAGGGATTGAGGATTTTACCTTGTTTCACTAGCAGCTCTTCGGAAAGGGCATAGCCCAGGCCCATGTGGATACCCCCGTGGACCGAGCCTTCCGCCCCCAGGAGGTTGATCACCTGGCCCACGTCGTAAGCGGCTACCATTTTAAGTATGCGTACCTTGCCGGTTTCAACGTCCACCTCTACCTGTGCGGCCTGGGTGCCGAAGCTGTAGGCCGCGGAGATGTTGCCCTTATGGTCTTTGTCCAGCATCTCACTAGGCGGGTCGTAAAAGGCCTCTGCGGTTACTATTTGCCCTTTGCTGCGAAAGTGGCGGGCGCGAATGACCTTATCGTATTCTAGGCCTTTGTCTGGGCTGCCAGTAACAAATACTCGGCCGGCCTTGATCTCAAGGTCATCAGCACGGGCCTCCAGCAGTCGGGCAGCCTCTTCCTTTATCTGTTCTTTCACCTTGGCCGCGGCCATCCGGGCGGCATTGCCGGCCACGAAGGTGGTTCGGCTGGCGTGCGCGCCTACATCCCAGGGCTTGACGTCGGTATCGGAGTTAACCACGCTCACCCTTTCCAGGGGCACCCCGAGCTCCTCGGCCACGATAGCGGCCAGCGCGCTATCCGAGCCCTGGCCTATCTCGGTGGCACCGGTGATCAAGACCACATGGCCGGAATCATCCACCTTCACTATCGCGCCGCAGCCGTCGGAACGGTACACCCGGCCGCCGCCGCCTACGTGGAACATGCAAGCCAGGCCCCAGCCCCTGGACTTACCCCTGCTTCCCTTCCAGTCCAGGGCCTTGGCCGCTCTCTTAATAGTTTCGCTAAGCGCGCAACTGGTTATCTTAAAACCCTGAGGGCTGACTTGCCCGGGCTGGTTGGCGTTCTTCAATCTGAGTTCGAGGGGGTCCAGGCCGAGCTCGGCCGCCAGGGCGTCCATCTGAGACTCTATAGCAAAGGTTATTTGCAGGTTGCCGAAACCGCGCATGGCACCGGTGGTGGGATTATTAGTGTAAACCAGTTCGCTTGAGAACTTAGTCGCCGGATGATTGTACAACGTGGTCGAGGTAGCCATCATCATCCAAGGGGTAACTGCTCCCCAGGAGAGGTAGGCACCGCAGTCCAGCACCACCTTAGCCTCCCGCAATAGCAGGGTGCCGTCTTGTTTCGCCCCGCTTTTGAGCTCAATTCGACAGGGCTGGCGGGTGGGAGAGGCGATAAAGTCTTCCTTGCGCGCTAGCACCATCTTAACCGGCCGGCCCGACTCGGCGGCCAAGAGCGCACATATAGGCTCGAAAGGATACACATCCAGGCCCCGGCCGAACGCGCCGCCGATGCAGGGTTGAATCACGCGGATGTCGCCTGGATCCATGGCCAGTGGCCCGGCCAGCTCTCGCTGGTAGAGAAAGGGGACCTGGGTGTTACTCCACATGGTCAGTCGGCCGCGGCCATCAAAGGAGGCCAGACAGGAAAGGGTTCCCAGGCAGCAGTGAGTTACATACGGCAGGATAAAGGTATCAGTAATGATACAGTCCGCTTCTTCAGCCGCTTGCCCAAGATCGCCGTACTCAAACTGGAAAGGCAGGGAAGTAATCGTATTATTGGGGACTGATTCGTGAATCTGGGGCGCGCCGGGAGCTAGAGCCTGCTCAGTATCGAAGACGGCTGCTAAGGGCTGGTAATCAACTTTTATTAAATTGATAGCCTCAGCCGCGATATCTTCATCAATGGCAGCTACGGCAGCTACCTCGTCGCTAAGACAGCGCACTTTGTCCCCTTTTAAGGGCAGGTTGTCCTTGGCAAAACCAAACCTTGCTTTGGGCGTATCCTGGTAAGTGATGACCGCCTTGACGCCGGTGAGCCTTTTCGCCCGGCTGACATCAACGTTCAGAATGCGGGCATGGGGGTATTGGCTGCGCAATATCCGGCCGTGCAACATGCCGCTTAGCACCAGGTCATGCAGATAGGTGGCCCGACCGGTGAGCTTGTCCGGGGCATCCAGTTTGGGAATTGCTTTGCCAATGTAGGTATATGCTTCCACCGCTGGTCTCACCTGGCTTGGGCATAAAGAATAAGCGCCTGAAACCATGGACGATCAATCCCCTCGGCGCTGATCAGTTGGCTGTCCAATGGTTATCAGAGCCTGACCTAATATTTAATAAAGGGGCCGAACCCCGGCTGTCAAGTCTATTTCCTCTGGACCAATACAGCGCCCAGGAGAATCAAGGCCGCACCCCCAATTCCCAGGGGAGAAAGTACCTCACCGAATACGGCCAGGGCCAACGCGGCGGCCACCACCGGCTCTAGAGTACCTAAGATGCTGGCCCGGCTGGACTCGACCAGTTGCAAACCCTTAAAGAAACAGAGATAGGCACCAACGCCCGGGACCAAGGCCATGATCCCTATGAGCAGCCAGCTGGAACCAGAGACACTCAGGAAAAAATTTTGTGGCTTTGTCAGAATGAACAAGAACAATACCCCGAAGGCAAAGGAATAAAAGACGGTGCTCCAATGGGAGCATCTTCGCAGGGCAAGTTTACCGGTGGTTCGGGCAAAGCCGTAGGTTATGGCCGAGGCGAAGCCGGCCAGGACTGCTTCCCTGGGCATACTCAGCTGCATGGGGTTGTACATCCCGGTCAACAACATAAGGCCGCCAATGGATAGGGCTAGGGCGGCCAGCTTGGCGCCCACTAGTGCCTCGCCCAGGAAAAGCCGTCCCATAATAACCGCGAATACCGGGCCGATGTACATGAGGAAGACCGCCTGGGTTATGGTGCTCTTTTCGATGGTATAGAAATAAAACAAGGAGAACGCGGTGACGTTGGTCAACCCCACTGCGGCCAGTAGAGGCAAATAGCGCAGTTCCACCCGGAACGCGCTCCTCCTACCCAGCAACAAGAGGATGGAGAACACGGCCAGGGCTAGCAGGTTCCTCAAAAAAGCTATCTGGTGGGAATGTATATCGGCCTGGTAAAGAAATCGGGCAAAGATCCCGGTGGTGCCCCACAGGGCGCCTGATGCCAGGATATATAGATAACCCCGAGTGGTAGGGGAGCGACCAGCCATACCTGCCAAGTTTGCCTGTTTATTTGTCCGAGGTCAAGGCCGTTTCAGAAGGGCGGTATATTGTTATGGGACATGGGTGATAGTTTGCGGGAAAGAACCCTACTCTCACCCCAAGAAGCTTTGCTTCTCGGGGTGACGAAATTAAAGGGTTTTCCCCAGAGAAGGTTCCCCTCAGAAAACTCCATCGGCCCCGTCCCCCGAGAGGTTTTTATTTTTTCTCCATTTTTACCATGGCGAAGCGGTTGCCCCTTCGGGTCTTAATAAGCAACAGGACCGAATCCTTATCCGCGGCCTGTTTAAGGCTCTTTTCATACTCGGCAAGGGTATTCACTGGCTGGCGGTCTACCTCCAGGATGACGTTCCCAGGGCTTATTCCGGCTTCATCTGCTGAGGAGCCTGGCGCCACGCCGGTGACCACAATGCCCCTGGTTTCTGTTAGCTCATACCGGCGGGCCAGCTCGGGGGTGATCGGGCTTACCGCCATGCCCAGGTCTTGCTCCCGAGGCGTGGCCGACGCTCGTTTCTCCTCAGGCAGCTCGCCGATCTTAACCCGGATACTGCTTTCTCTTCCAGCTCTGATAACCTTAACGATAACCCGCTTTCCCACCGGGGTGCCAGCCACGATGCGGGGCAACTCAGACATCTCCTTCACCCGGGTGCCATCGAACTCGATGATAACGTCGCCGGTCTGAATTCCCGCGCGCGCGGCCGGGCTGTCTGGTATCACGCCCGATACCAGAGTTCCCTCATCCCGCTTTAATCCGAAACGGCGGGCAAGTGCCGGGGTTACTTCCTGGATGGTTACCCCCAGCCATCCCCGCACCACCCTGCCTTTTTTCTCCAGTTGTTTGACGATCTCTTTGGCTAGGTTGATGGGAATGGCAAATCCAATCCCCTGGCCGCTGGAGACTATGGCGGTATTTATACCCACCACCTCACCCTTTAAGTTGAAAAGCGGGCCACCGCTGTTACCCGGGTTTATGGCGGCATCCGTCTGAATAAAGTTATCGTATGGGCCGGCCCCAATTATCCGGCCTTTAGCACTGACTATGCCGGCGGTTATGGTATGGCCAAGCCCGAAGGGGTTGCCCACGGCGATCACCCAGTCCCCCACTTTCAACTTGGCTGAATCCCCCAAGCTGACGATAGGCAGGCTCGTCTTGGCATCGATTCTTATGACCGCTATATCGGTCTTGGCGTCCCGGCCCACCACCTTGGCATCGAACCTCTCCTTGTTGGCCAGGATTACCTGGATCTTCTCCGCACCTTCAATAACATGGTTGTTGGTAAGGATCAGGCCTTCTTTCTCGATAATGAAACCTGACCCCAAGCTACGCTGGCGAAACTCCCGCTGGGGTCGTCCGCCAAAGAATCGCTCAAAGAACTCGCGAAAGGGATCACCCTCCCTGAAAGGACTGGTAAACGGCCCGCCCTGGACAAGCCGAGTGGTGCTGATATTTACCACCGCCGGTTTAACCTCCTCGGCCAAATCAGCGAAGGAGGAGGGGAGCACGGCCGCCCCGGCCAAACCTTCCCGGGCCGGCTGGGGAAGAATGAACAGGCCGGCGATAAAGAAGACCAAACTTAATAACAATAATTGATTAGCGCGGACCGAGGTACGCATCTAATTTTCCTCCTTAACTAGCTAAGGATGGCAAATCTAATCGGTTTGCACCGGAATCGATCTGGATTTACTCTCCTCTTTTTTAGCCAGGTTTATCTCCAAGATGCCATCACTAAACTTAGCTGTTATTTTTTCCCCATCTATGTTGTTGGACATGGAGAACGATCTTCTGAAAGATCCGTGAGCCCGCTCTGCCATGAGGTAGTTTTCCCTGCTAGTCTCGCTCGGGAACTTTCGCTTCCCGGCTAAAGTCAGTCGGTTGTCTTTCAGCTCCAGAATGACATCGCCAGGGTCTAACCCCGGCAGTTCCACGTATATAACCAGATTATCTGGTGTCTCATATATATCCACCGGGGGCACCCACTCACCGGCCCGCAATTCCTCTGAACCGGAGTGGGTTAGACCCTCCTCCAACAGCTGGTTCATTTTATCCTGAATATCGATCAGATTCTTAAATGGCCCTCGTTTGGCTGGCGTCATGTTCTACCTCCTTTCTTTAATCCCTTTCCGGATGCACAGACCTGGGACCTGGCTGCTCCGCTTATCATAACTTGGGCATTGGAAAGAAATATGTCAAGAGACGCGGGTCTTTAGCTAGCCGCGCCGCTAACATTGTCTCAGGATGGTAGCTGCCTCCTCAGGGGCGGTGTAAGTTACAAAAAAGCCACTTCCCCATTCAAATCCCATCCCCTCGTATACCCGGGGGCGCACCTCCAGGTGCCAGTGGTATCTTTCCTCGTAAAATGGCGGATTGGGGGTGGTGTGGACTACCACGCTGTAAGGAGGATCGCCTTTAGCCTTCATTATCTTGGCAATTAACGTCCTGGTCAGCACGGCCAGGTCATTCATATGCTGGTCCTTTTCTCCAAAGTCAGGCTGGTGAACCTTGGGTAATATCCAGCTCTCAAAAGAATACCGGGAGGCAAAGGGAACGAAGGCGATGTAATGTTCGCTCTCCAGGATGATTCTTTTTTTGGTCCGCTGTTCCTCCCTAATCATGTCGCAAAATATACACCTCTCCTTCAGCTTATAGTACCTCAGGGTCCCCTCGATCTCTAGATCCATCCCGCGCGGGACAATGGGCAGAGCCACGATGTGGGAGTGGGGGTGCTCAATAAGGCTGGTGTAGAAATGAAAGTTCTTGCTGATCATGATGAACCTGAATCTTTCATCCCGCCTCAAATCCAGCAAACGCTGCTGATAGGAAAGAAATATCCTCTCCAACTGCTCCGCTTCCATAGTACCCCAGTGAAGATGATGGTCCGGGGTCTCTATGACCAGTTCATGGGCACCCACCCCGTTCATCATGTCATATATCCCCTCGGCCCGGCGGTCCAACTCCCCCTGGATAATCAGGAACGGATATTTATCCGGAACCACCCGTGTCCACCAGCCCGGACCATTAGGCTGGCTCTGGGGCTCACGAATGGCATAAATTTCCGGGGGTGTATTTCTCTCCTTGCCTGGACAAAACGGGCAAGGCTCGCCCCCGGATTTGGCATAATCAGTGCTTACCAGTATCCACCGCTGCGTCACCGGATCTTTTCTCAGCTCTCGCACTCGCTCTTCCTCCCCACAATGCCAGATTCGTAATAAAGCCGTGCTGGCTAATATTATCATAAAAGACGGTTAGAAAGACCCTGTTTTCAGAAATCGGTGATAGCTCACCTAAAACCTTGATGGGGGACAAGGCCGTTTTGACCTCCTCCTGGCCCTTCCCGAGATCTCCCCTATCTCTCATGACAACATAAAAAGGGCTGAGAAATTTATTGACAATTTTGAAGGCTTTATTTAGATTTTAGTTATCCTGACAGCCGTGTCTCCGACAAGCTAATTGGAAGCCGGTGATAGAATAGTTCCTTAATTTATAGCCGGTAAAGGCCGCTATTCACAAAGAGGAGGCGAAGTTGATCGACCAATATTTAAGCTTACTGAGGAAGCGCCGAACCATTCGCAGGTTTAAGCCGGATCCGGTCCCCCAGGAATACGTGGAGAAGATATTGGAGGCCGGTCGGCTGGCGCCCTCCGGTGCCAACAGTCAGCCGTGGGATTTCTTGGTGGTCAAAGAGCAGAAGCTAAGGGAGCAGATCACCGACCTATTTGCCAGGCACCATGAAGCAAGCAAGAAGGTGGACAGCTTTCCTTTCACCGGCACGGGCAATACTCGAAGCGCGCCGGTCATTATAGTGGTCTGCGGTGACCCCAGATTTAAGCGCGCCTATCCCTTTACTGGCCGGCCGGAAAACACCTACGTGATAAGTGTAGCGGCTGCCATTCAACAAATGCACTTGGCCGCGACCGCTTTGGGCCTAGCCTCTTCCTGGCGTTCGGTAGGTTTGCCGGTGCAGCAGGCGTTAAAGAAGCTGTTAGAAATCCCTGACTTTTACGATGTATTCGAGCTCATTCCGCTGGGATTTCCGGATGCCCAACCCCGAGCTTGCTACCGGCGGCCCTTGGAAGAGATGGCCCATTACGAGCGCTTTGATCCTGCCCGAGTCAGGTCTGATGAGGAAGTCAGGAAGTTGTGCGACCATAACCGTCCCCGGGTCGATATCTACGCTGATAGATAAGCTGGGCCCGGCAAGTAAAGAAAGGCGGAAAAATGGCTGAAAATCAATACCGGCTGGTGGGCCAGCGGCTCCCCAGGGTGGATGCTTTTCCCAAAGTTACCGGATCGGCATTATATGTCGACGATATGATTATGTCCGGGATGCTGGTGGGAAAGATTCTTGCCAGCCCCGTCTCCCATGCCCGGCTGCTGAGGGTAGATACCAGTCGAGCGAGAAGATTGCCCGGGGTGAGAGCGTTGATAACCTCGGCTGACCTGCCCGAGACACTGGTGGGTGCATTCATAAAGGATATGCCTGTTTTAGCCCGGAATAAGCTTCGATTTCAAGGGGAGCCGATGGCGGCCGTGGCCGCGCTGGACGAAGAGGCAGCCCTGGAGGCGTTGGCGGCAATCAAGCTGGAGTATGAGGAGCTGCCGGCAATCTTCGATCCTGACGATGCGCTCAAGCCAGGAGCCCCGCTGCTGCATGAGGATGTGGAAAGCTATAAAACCAGCTTTGATGCCAGGAAGTACGGCAACGTCAGCTCCCATACCCAGATATGCTGCGGGGATCTGGTCCAGGGCTTCAAGGAAGCCGAAGAGATATTCGAGGATGAGTTTTGCACCAATCTGGTCCATCAAGCCTATATTGAGACCGCCGGGGTCTTGGCTCATGCCGACCCAACCGGGAATGTTACTGCCTGGGCCAGCACCCAGTCCCCCCACCTTTGTCGTATCCGTGTGGCTGAGGGACTGCTTATACCGGAGAATAAGATTCGCATCATAAGCGCTCAGGTAGGCGGCGCGTTCGGAGGTAAGGAGGATATCTTTATACTATCCATTGCCGTTGCCCTTTCCCAGCGGGCGGGCCGTCCGGTCAAGATAATCTTGACCCGAAAGGAGGAGTTCTCCATGACCCGTCCCCGCCACCCGGCCGGGAGAAGGGTGCAGTCGGGGGTAAGAATAGATGGTGCCATCGTTGCCCGTCAGGTGGAGACGGTTTTCAATACCGGCGCTTACGCTGTCCAGGGGCCGGGGTTTTGTGG
>JAZFTZ010000188.1:0-13138 GCA_036446955.1 Thermodesulfobacteriota bacterium | reverse complement strand
CTATGTTGAACTCAACCCGGTTCGGGCCGGGCTTGTCGACAACCCCGGCGATTGGCCTTGGCCCTGCTACTTCGGCATCGATACCCCAACCCGCTCCGAGCTCGTCGCCTCAGCCAACAGCGTGGAGGAGATCAGAAGGTTTATCACCGCTGATAGCTTGGGCTATTTAAGTGTTGAGGGACTTCATAAAGCTGCCGGTGGGGGAGATGACTTTTGCGATGCGTGTTTTTCCGGCTGTTACCCGTTGAGTTTTCCGTTAGCGTTGGGCGAGGAGCAGATAGAGATGTTCCGCTCCTTTGGATAGGTAAGCTGGCTGTGGATGACTCAAAATAAGCTATGCGCGGTGTCTTTAGAGATAAGTTAGCCCGGATGTGGTTTGTTCTCTGGTTCGCAGTTGTCCTTGTTCTTTTATGGCAAAGCCGCGCTAACGCAGATGTCTATAGGTACGTTGGTGCTGATGGCGTAGTCCATTTTACCGACGCGCCCAGCCACGGCGACTTCCAGCTCATCTACCGGGATAGTCCACCGAAGGAACTGGGCCAACCAAAGACCGGGGAGAAGACGGAGCGGAAGGGGGAGGGATCGGAATCAAAGAAGGAGCCAGTTACCTTGGCCGATTTGGTAGGCCAGATCGCCGATCATTACCGGGTGGATCCCAACCTGGTGCTGGCGGTCATTGAGACCGAGTCAGATTTCAATCCAAATGCGGTTTCCCCCAAAGGCGCCCAGGGCCTTATGCAGCTGATGCCGAGGACTGCCAGAGCGTTGAACGTGGCCCGTCCCTTCGACATCAGGGAAAACCTGGAGGGAGGAATCAAACACCTGGCCGAGCTGTTGAACTTCTTCAAGGGGAATCTCCCTTTGGCTCTGGCTGCCTACAATGCCGGCAAAGAGGCGGTGTTGAAGCATCGCTCAATACCTCCCTTCAAGGAGACCCAACACTATGTAAGAAGGGTCTTGCAAAGATTTCACCACTATCGGAAGGCTAATAGCGCGCCATGACCAGTCTGTCTTTGAAAACGGAAGAGTTGGGCAGCAAAGAGATTGCTCGGGAGAAGATCTGGAATCTTCCCAACGCCTTAACTCTAATTCGGATCGCCCTGGTACCACCTCTGTTTGTATTGCTTTTCTTCTCCGGCTGGCAGACCAGCTTAGCTGCCGCACTGACTTTTGCTACCGCCTCGTTTACCGATTTTTGGGATGGCTACCTGGCTCGTCGGCACTCCGCCACCACCCGAACAGGCAAGTTCCTGGACCCGCTGGCTGACAAACTGTTAATAACTGTGCCTATGGTGATGTTGATCCCGCTGGATAGAGTGCCGGCCTGGATGGTGGCCTTGGTCTTGGCCCGGGAGATGGGAGTAACTGGACTGAGGGGAATAGCCTCCGCCGAAGGTTTGGCCTTACCCTCTTCCCCAATGGCCAAGTACAAGACGGCTTTTCAATCGGCTTCGATCATAGCGCTGCTGTTGCATTATGAATACTTCTCAATCGATTTTCACGTGGTAGGCTTGGTTCTGTTTAGCGTGGCTTTTATCTTAACTTTATGGTCCGGGGCGGATTACGTCCTTAGATTCTGTGGGCAGCGCTAAGTTCCTCCTGGCTATTACGCCCACCGCTTCCATTAAAGTCTAATGACCCCAGAAACCTTCGGTCTGTTAACCGCGTTTTTCTTCGCCTGCGGCCACGCGCTGGCCCGAGCCGCTATGCGTTACTCTGATCCTCGCACCACTGCGCTAATGAACGCGGTCGGGCAAGCCCTGGTGGTGTGGACTTTGGCCTTAATTCTTTCTCCCGTCTCAGGTCTCTGGTCTAAAGGTATGTGGTTCTTCGCCCTGGATGGACTGATGGTGCCGGCCATCGGCCGCTGGCTCCTCTTTTATGGCATGCTCAAGGTGGGTATGTCCAGGGCCGCGTCCATTAGCGGTATAGCCCCCTTTTTCACGCTTGCAGTGGCAGTACTCTTCCTAAACGAGAGACTTACCATGGTGATAGCCGGGGCCACCGCGGCCATTGTTTTCGGGGTTTACTTCGTTTCTAAAAGGAAGGAAAAGACCGACTTCCAGATCAAATATGTTATCTACCCCCTGGCTGCCGCGCTGGTCTGGGGACTTTCACCTAACATAAGGAAACTGGGACTGGAGATTATCAACTATCCCATGCTGGGCGCCGCGGTCTCCGTTTCAGTGTCGGTGCTGATGATGTTGATAGTTGTAATCTTTTCCGGAGGCGTGAAAAGCCTGAAGTTAAATCTGAGAGGCATTTTCTTCCAGCTTCTATCCGGGACAGCTCATGCCGTTGCCATCCTCTTTTACGTCTATGGACTGAACGTGGGAAAAGTAGTGATCGTCACCCCGCTGGCCAATTCCACCCCTTTGTTCTCATTACCTCTGGCGCTGATCTTTTTCAGGGCCAAGGAGGGTATAACCATCAGTACAGTCCTGGGTACTTTCCTCATAGTCCTTGGTATATTCACTCTATTTGCTCGCTAAGAAAACATCTGGTTGCCGCCGCCGAAACCTTCCCGGGGGATGGGGCCGGGGGGCTTTGTGCGGAGGTAACCCTTTGTAAAGGGTTTTCCCCAGAGAGGGTTGCCCCCAGGGTGGTTGCCGCTGCTTGTGGGAATGTTGATGCCTGGCCGGCAACAAAACTGTTGCCTTTGTCGGCCATCAGCATATAATATCTCTCAGGCGGAGGAGAATAGGCGGAGGGTATATGTTTGGACTGGGGTTGCCGGAACTCTTGATCATCTTGGTCATTGTGGTGGTAATATTCGGCGCCTCCCGTCTTCCCGAGATCGGGACCAGTTTGGCTAAGGGCATCAAGAACTTCCGTAAAGCTACCAAAGAGCCGGACGTTATTGACGTCACCCCGGAAGCCCGGGATGACAAAAAGAAGGAAGGTTAAAAGCCGAGCCGGCTCGTCAAGGCGAGGGCACTTCCTGACCGCTGACCACCTGCAAGCTGTACCGGGCTAGGCCAGCCGGCAGCCGGGAGAATACCATTAGAAAGGGGATGGCCTGTCCAGGAGGAATATTCAGGTTTCCACCCGTCACGCCCTGCTGGTTGTCCAAGGTGCGAGCGATTTTTTCCAGACTGAATTCGGAAAGCTCCCCTGCCGAGAGGAAATTGCCTGCATAAACCTCACTGCTGCCAAGGGCCATGCCTAAGCTGTCCTGAAGCACTCCCCTTATCTTGAGCAGCCTCTTTGGAGTTGCCGTCCGATTTACTGATTTTCCTTCGATGACCAGTAGAGTTCCGGCCTGGCGGTTGTTAGTATAGTAACTGCTAAGATCAATTATTTCCACGCTGCCTGTTTGCCCGGAGCTGGTGGGGGTGGAGAAGCTGAGATAAACATAGGCCAGGGCCACAGCAACCAGAGCCAGGACCAGGATAAGAAAGGCGGGGAAAAGTCGTCCGCGGCGGTATTGATCGCCTCCTGTCGGAAAATCGGCTTCTACAAGCTCTGGTTCCAGATCTGGCCCAGCTTCCGTAGTTGACCTCTGGTCCAGGGAGTTAACGAACTCGGGCAAATTTGCATCCGGTCCGTTGTCGATATATACTAAATTTCCGCACCTGGGGCAGAGAACATTTGTTTGATCTTCAACCAGCTCTTCATCTTCCAGAGTGAAATTGGTTGAGCAATCTGGACACTGCAATTTCATCGAGCTCACCCGGTGATGAAAAATCCGCTCATTATAATAACACACCAAGCAAGACGAAAAGAGAAAATGACCAGGAGCTTCTTTTGGTGGGGGCAACCCTTTACGAAGGGTTGCCCCCACAGAGGGGCTCACGGCCCCCGGGAAGAGCCTAGATAAATAGAGGGGCTAGAACCAGGGTTATGGTGCTCAGCAACTTGATCAACACGTGCAAGGAAGGACCGGCACAGTCCTTCATCGGGTCCCCGACAGTATCGCCCACTACCGAGGCCTTGTGGGTGTCCGAGCCTTTCCCGCCGTACATGCCGGTCTCAATGAACTTCTTGGCGTTGTCCCAGGCCCCACCGCCGTTGTTCATTAAGGTGGCCAGAAGAATCCCGCTGATTGTCCCTACCATGAGCAGGGCGGCCACTGCCTCGGCCTTGAGGATAACTCCCACGAGAATCGGCATGGCTACCGCCAGAATACCGGGCAGGATCATCTCCTTAAGAGCTCCCCGGGTAACGATATCTACACAGCGGGCATAGTCCGGCTTTTGCTCGCCAGTCATTATTCCGGGGTTTTCCTTAAACTGCGCTCTTACCTCGTTTATCACGTAGTAGGCGGCTTTCCCCACCGCTCTAATGGCAAGACCACTGAACAGAAAGATAAGCATCGCCCCCAGAAATCCACCCACGAATACCTCAACCTTGGCCAGATCAATCACCTCGAAGGCCTTACCCGTTAATCTACTCACCTCATCCATGTAAGCGGAAAATAACAAGAAGGCCGCCAGTGCCGCACTGCCTATGGCATAGCCTTTGGTCAGGGCCTTGGTGGTGTTACCCACCGCATCCAGGCGGTCTGTCTTCCGGCGAAATTCCTCCGGCTGCTGGGACATCTCGATGATGCCCGCGGCATTGTCGACAATAGGGCCGAAGGTGTCCATGGCCAAGACGTAAGCACAGGTTGCCAGCATCCCCATGGTCGCAATGGCCGTCCCGTACAATCCACCTATCAAGTTACCCTGGGCATCGCTAAGCCCACTGGCCAATCCTGCGTAGTAAGATAAAATCAAGGCGCCACCCAACACGATTACCGGCAAAGCAGTGCTTTCCAGCGCTACCGCTAACCCGGTAATTATGTTGGTGGCCGCTCCAGTTTGAGAGGCCTGGGCGATGGACCTTACCGGCCGAAACCTGTATTCAGTGTAATACTGAGTGATATAAATGATCAATATCGAGGTAACTATGCCAATGATACCCGCCCAGAAGAACCACATGTTCCCCAAAAGCCAGTCGGTGGCAAAATAGAACCCCACTATGGACAAACCCGCGGTGACATAATAGCCCCGGTTCAGAGCGGCCATGGGATTACCGTCTTCCTTTGTACTGACCACTAAAATCCCTACCATGGTAGCCAGCAACCCAAACGCCCGAGCTACCAGAGGAAAGAGAATTCCATTGATCCCGAAATGGGGAAATAGAGCCACCCCCAGGATCATGGCCCCAATATTCTCGGCCGCGGTCGATTCAAACAGGTCCGCTCCCCGGCCAGCACAGTCACCCACATTATCTCCCACCAAATCGGCTATGACCGCGGGATTCCGGGGGTCGTCCTCGGGAATACCGGCCTCGATCTTGCCTACTAAATCCGCCCCGACGTCGGCCGCCTTGGTGAAAATCCCGCCTCCCAGCTGGGCGAAAAGGGCAACCACGCTGGCCCCAAAGGCAAAGCCAACGATGAGAAACGGCACCGTCTTGGGGTCCTCCAACCCGCGGAAGATGTAGAAGATAGTCCCCACCCCCAGCAGGCTCATGGCCACAATGATTATCCCTGAGACCGCTCCTCCCCTAAGAGCTATCTTGAGGGCCGAATTCAGGCTGGTGGTAATCGCGGCCGCGGTCCTTATATTAGACCGTATGGATATCCACATGCCCAGATAGCCGGCCAGGCCGGAGCAAAATGCCCCAAAAATGAAACCTACGGTCATTTTCAGCCCCAGGTCCCAACCTTTAGTTAACCCATAGGCCACCAGAATACCCGCGGCCAGGAAAATACTCAGGAAACCGATGGTGGTGTATTGTCTTTTGAGAAAGGCCTCCGCCCCCTCCTTGATGGCGTCGGAAATGGCCTGCATAGAGCTGCTGCCAGTGCTCTGCTTCAACACGTGCCGGGCCAATAACCCGGCATATATCAACGCCAATACGCTGATTATCAATACCATGCCCAGGATCATTATCTCCTCCTAAGTTAGATTTCAGCACTTTAGCCCGCAATGACCTCCCATTTCAGCAAAGATCAGTAAAGTCCTCTCAGCCGACCAATGGGGAAGACGAGGTGGTAAATATATAACACGTGTTATATATTTTTCTCAACTAATTTTGTTATCAGGGAGGTCAAAGCATATCTAGGTACTCTCGGTAATCGGTAAAGTAGCGCCGGGAGTCCAGGGTCTGGACTATGCTTTTCAGGAACTTGCCCCCCGGTTCCTCCCGGGTGCGGAGGTCGTAAAAGTAGTGGTAGATTTGGTTGCCGTCGGCATCGGCGAAAATCTTGACCACCGGCCGCTGAGGGTTTCTGGACCAGTGGCTGATTTTGTAAACCAGCGCGGTCTCTCCGCTATCGAGGCGGACGACCGAGCCCACCGGGTAAACCCCCACCAGACCCAGGAAATAGCGCAACAGCCCCTCGTCGTATTTAGAACCTTTTCTCTCTAACATCATGTTCAAAGCCTCAACCGGGGTAAAAGGTCGGGGCCGGTAGACCCGACCGTTGGTCAAGGCGTCGTAGCAGTCCACGATGCTGACGATGCGGCTAAATAAGTCAACCTCCCGCTCATTCAGCAGTTCAGGGTATCCGCCCAAGCTGACCTCCAGATGGTGCTCGCAGGCCACAATAGCGCTGTTAGCCAGGACCTCATCTAAGCGGGGAGATTTGAGCAAGTAGCGGGCGCCATAAATAACATGCCGTTTCATCTCTTCCCACTCTTGCTCGGAGAGTTTGGCCTGTTTGGTCAGCACCTCCTTTGGCACCAGCAGCTTACCGATATCGTGAAAGAAGCTTGCCATGCCCAGGTGAGCCAAGGTTCTTTTGCCGAGTCCCAGCTGGTGGCCGAAGGCAATGGCATATACGCAAACATTCATGCTGTGTTTAAAGGTATAGTCATCATAATGTCTGAATGCGGCCAGGGCCATGAGCACCGATTCGTCCTTGGAGACCAAGTCCACCATGTTTTGAACAACCCGTTTGGCTGCCTTGAAATTCAGCCGCCCGCTCACCTTTACCATGTTGAGCAGCTCTCGATAAAGGGAGAGACCTCGGGAGAATGTTGTCATAGACTGGTCGTGAACGGCCTGCGTCCCTTTTCCTCATCTTCCTCACTGGGCTCGATCAAGCTGATGCTGGTAACCCCGGCTGGTTCCATCTCCGTTTCCAACACCGAGATGTCGGCCCGATTGAACAGCGCGATAAAGTCGACCAGTTTCTGACCGGTCAGCAAAGGGCCAAAAGAAATGCCGCCAATACCCCGCTCTTTGAACTCGTCGGTAACGAACTGAAAAACAAGATTGTCCAACAATCGGGGTCTTCAACCAGATGTCGTTCAGCTTCAGCAACCCCAGGAACAGACCCAGCTCGACCTCATTTTCCAGCGAGTTTATCTTCCTGATGATCTCCAGCAACCTCTGAGCCGTCTCCAGCGTTAGCGGATGATTGGGTTGATGGGTCCGGCTGGTTCGGATCAAGGCAAACATCAGCTCCACCAGTTGCCGACCCAACCGGAGCAAGTTCTGGTCAGCGGGACGAGAGTGAGGGCGGGGAGGCCGCTCTTCCTTTACCTTCTGCTCTTCAGTGGTCATATGATTGCTTCGTCCCCTTCCTCAGTCTTCGCAGCGCAGCCTGGCACGCGTCTGTTAGCGGAATGTGCCTGGCATCTTGATACTGTTCCAGAATCTCAGCCGCCTTCTCAGTTCCCACTGCCTCCAAACCGAGAGCTGCATAAACCTTCATCTTCTCTCTCTCTTCTCGGTCGAACCAGCTGCGGGAGGCCAGGATTCTCTGGAATAAAGGCGGAACAGAATCCCCTTTCAATCTTCCCAAAGCAGAAAATACCAGCTTCTTTTCCAAGGTCGGCCGCTCCGAGAAATCTCTTCTGGCCAGCAGCTTTTTCAGCGCGTCAGTAAAACCTGAGTAATTGGAGCGCTCAATAATCCCCAGGGTCAAAATCCTCACCTGATGGTTGGTATCTCCAAGCGCGGCCAGAAGGTGGGAAGCCGTCTTTTCTGGTGGGAAATGAGTCAGTGCTTTTATTGCCTCCCGGCGCACCTGCTCCTCGGGATGGGATAGGGCCAGCGAGAAGTGTCTCAAGGCCTGGCTGTCGCGCTTCAACCCCAAGATCCTCACCATCCACTTAACCAGACGCCAGTCTTCCCCAGCCATCCTTTCAATAAAAGGTTTCAAATTCTCCCCTGATGGCTCGACCAAAAAACTGGCCAGGCCGTTACCAGTCTCTAATGCCGGGAGGAGGTCACAAAGCAGGGGCACTAGATCACTGCCCAGCCCCCTCAGGAACTGCTCGGCCGCTGAGAACTTAGCTGAGTTATCCTCCAGGTAGGGGGCAAGTTGGTAAATGATATCTTTATCGGCTAACTTGGCCCATTCTCGGTCAACGATTTCGATCTTATCCAGGGTAAGCTGGGGAGAGTTCCTTACTCTGGCCAGCGCCGCGCGCGGCCGGCTGAACTGACCACGTGTTACCAACAAGGCTATCACCTGGCGGATTTTGGCCGCCACTTGAGAGAAGGTCTCTTCATCCTCTATATAGGGTAATAGTTCCAATAAGATGTCCAAAAGGCGACCGAATATGTCCCGCTGCCCCAGCTCTTCGATCGCCCTTTCCACCGTGGTCTCATCCTTGACTACTCCCACCAGTTCTTGATCCAGGCTTAAAGCAGGCGAGACGCCGGCCTCAGGCTGGTCAACACTCTCGGATTCATTCGCTGGAGCGAGGGGCTGGGAGAGAAAAGCGGTCACTCCCTCTTCATTGAACGGCTCCTCTACGTACTCATAGCTTATATGGACAAAGTCCTTCTGCCATAACATGGTCAGCAGGTCATCTTCCAGGTCATCAGGGTGCAACTCTTTAGCCAGAACTTCAAGGAAGCCAAGAAGCTCCTCTCTCTCCACACCCTCGGTAAAGTACAGGCTGCGAATTCCGTCCCGGTATAGCCTGAAGGCAACCGAGGTGGCTCTATCCCTCTCCTCATAGACCAGCTCCCCCTGGAAGGAAAACCCAAACTGGCCTACCCCGAGCTCCAGTTCACCTTCCTGGGCGAGCAACTTTTGCAACGATTTATGAAGGGCAGCCAAGATTTGGCTGTAGGCCGAACTTTCTGAGGGGTAGAGGTGAAAACTTCTCACCGCTTTGGCCAGCCAGGATAGAGCTGCTTTTACTTTGCTCCGTTGGTCCTCAGGCATGGAGCCAACTCTTTTGTAGCCAATCTCACCCCGATTTGTCAGGGCGAGCCATCCGGTAAATTAAGTCTCCCTACCCAGCCTGGTGCGGTCGGAATCTTCATCTCGCTTATAATTCACTGTTCATCCTTTACTTAGCATCCGCCGGTAAAGGGCCAGATAATTGCCCGCTGATCTATCCCAGGAAAAGTCACCGGCCATGGCATTAGCTACCAGCTTCTGCCAGGCCGGCCTATTCTGCTCAAATAGGGCCACTGCCTGCTTAACCGTATCAACCAGTTGCCGGACGTCGTAACTGGCAAATTTAAAGCCATTTCCCCGGCCGCTGGCTGGATCGAACTGCTCCACGGTATCGTTCAGCCCGCCCGTGGCCCGGACGATGGGAATGGTGCCGTACTTAAGGCTATAGATCTGGTTGAGCCCGCATGGTTCGTACCTGGAGGGCATAAGAAACATGTCGCAGCCGGCCTCGATCTTGTGGGCCAGGGCATTATCAAAAGCCAGGCGAACCGCTATCCTATCCGGATAACGCCGGGCCATCTCGGTCAAGATCTCATGATACCTTTGCTCACCGGTTCCCAGCACGACCAGAGCGAGATCTAGGTTCACCAAATCATCACCGGCTTCAACCAGCAGGTCGATCCCTTTTTGCTGGGCCAGCCGGGAGATTACCCCCACTAGCGGCCTCTCCCGGGCGTATCCCAGGCCGAATTCATCGACCAGGTCAATCTTGCACTCGGCCTTGCCACTTATATCTTCGCGGGAATAATTGGCCGCAATAAACTTGTCGCTAGCCGGGTCCCACTCCGCATAATCCACCCCGTTCAGTATCCCGAGCAGATTCCGAGACCGTTCTTCCAGCACCCCCTCCAAGCCGCAACCATACTCGGCAGTGCGAATCTCACCGGCATAACCCTGGCTGACCGTGGTTATCCAGTCGGAATAGATCAAGCCCGCCTTGAGAAAATTAATCCGGCCGTGAAACTCGAATCCAGCCGGGGTGAATAGCTCGACTGGAAGTCCAGTAACCGCTAGCTGATCGGCATCGAACAACCCCTGGTAAGCTAGGTTGTGAACGGTGAAAACCGTGCCCGTTTCCTTAAGCCCAGGATTATCCCGGTAGTGAAGTTTTAAAAGCAAAGGGATCAGGCCTGATTGCCAGTCGTGGCAATGAATCACATCCGGGGCTAATGCCAACCTGCGGATGGCCTCCAACACGGCGCGACAAAAGAAGGAGAACCGAGCGGCATTATCGGGATAATCCCCTGCCGGCGTGCCGTAGAGTCCGTCCCGGTCGAAGTAGTTGTCATTCTTAATAAAGTAAACGGGCACCTTTGCTGAGAGGTTGCCCTGAAGCAGGCTGGCCTCTTGTTGAGAGTCGGCCACCGCTACGGGGAAACGGCAACCGATCTCGGTCACCTTATGCCGCCCCTGGCCCACCGACCTATGATAGGGCATGAACACGGCCACATTCTGGCCCAGTTTGCTCAAAGCCACAGGCAACGACCCGGCTACATCGGCCAATCCTCCGGACTTGGCAAAGGGAACCACCTCCGATGATATATGAACGATGGTGATTTTCTCCGCCATTCCTCCTCCGGAGCTCTTCCCGTGGCCGGCATCCTTTTAGTAATACAAAATATCAGAACCAACTCGACCTGTCAAACCCACCGGCCAATAGGGGTATGCCGTTATGCCAGGGGAAAGGGACGATCGGCCAAGGGGGAAAGCTTTTTAAAGCCTATTTTCATCAGATCAAAGACATCGGCAAAGAGCTTGCCATCCCAGCAGGGATTGACTAATATTATTTGCGGTAGGCTAGTCACGACTCCCTAATTTGGGCAGGCCGAACTCAGGAGATAACCCATGATATACGCAGATGCTTTTCTTGAGGAGCAGGAAAGGAGATATCAGCTCTGGCTGGAAAAGGCCGGGCCGTTACTAGCGGCAGCTAAATGGCGAGAAGCGTTTAAGGACTACCCCTTTATAACTACCGCCAATCCTCCGCTTACGCCTTTGGACAAGGAACTTAACCAGTCTAAACTGGCGCTGATCAGCTCCGGCGGTTTTTATATAAAGGGCCAGGCCCCCTTTGATACTGGTGATGTCACCGGCGATTACTCTTACCGGGAGCTGCCCAAGGAGTTCGACCGGGATGAGGTAGGTATTGCCCACGACCATTATCCTCATAAGTATGCTAAGGAGGATATTAATTGCCTCCTACCGGTGGACCGGCTTAGCGAGTTGGAGCGCCAGGGCGTTATCGGCAGCCTTGCCAGCCCGTTGTACAGCATCTCCGGGTACATCCCTAACGCGGTGCCCTTCATTCGAGAGACCGCGGCCGAGATAGCAAGCAAGTTGGTTGCCGGGCAGGTGGATGGGGTGCTGCTGGTGCCCGCCTGACCCGTTTGTCACCAGTCCGTGGGACTGCTCCAAAACGTAATCGAAGAGGCGGGTATAGCCGCTGTTTCCCTCTCCTCCAACCTGGAGGCGAGCAGGCTGGTCAGGCCGTCGCGCGCGGTGCTGATAAAGTTTCCTTACGGCAGCCTGGTGGGAGAGCCCAACAATGCTGATTTGCAGGGCAAGGTTGTTCTGGAGGCGTTACAGGTGCTGAAAGAAGTCAACATCCCGGGCCAGATAAGGGAACTGCCTTTTAGATGGAAACGCGATTAGTTTTTAGCCCCTCTCGGCCTTAACCAATCCCCTTATAGTGCCCAGATTCATGAGGTCCCATTCGTCCCCGTCCTTCTTCTTGGGGGTCTCCAGGATCATTGGCAGCCGGGCAAAACGAGAGTCGTTTACCAACAGGCGAAAGCCTTCACTGCCAATCTCGCCCCGGCCGATATGCTGGTGGCGGTCAACCCGGCTTCCCAGGCCCTTTTTCGAGTCGTTCAAATGGATGAGCTTGACCATATCCAAGCCGACGACGTCGTCCAACTCAGCCAGGGTCTTTTTGTAGGCCGCGGGCGTGCGAATGTCATAGCCAGCGGCAAAGATGTGGCAAGTGTCCAGGCAGATGGCCAGCCGATCATTATCGCCGATCAAGTCCAGAAGTTGAGCCAATTGTTCGAAGCGGTAGCCCAGGCTTGTGCCCTGGCCCGCGGTTGTCTCCAAGGCGATCCTCACCTTATATCCCTTAGTGCGCTTGTGCAGCAGCTTTATCCCCTGGGCGATCCTCCTCAAGCCAGCCTTCTCTCCCGCGCCGACATGGGCACCTGGGTGTATGACCAGATAGGACAGCTCCAGCGCCTCGGCCCGGCCCAGTTCAATGAACAGCGCGTCAATCGATTTCTCATACAGGGCATCATCTTGAGTCCCCAGATTGATCAGATAGGAGTCATGGGCCACCACCGGCGCTATCTGGGAGGCTTCCCTCAGCTGCTTGAACTTAGCGACATCCTCCTCGGTTAGCACCTTGGCCTTCCACTGGTTGTTGCTCTTGGTGAATATCTGAATAGTGTTACAGCCACAATCCAGCCCCCGGGTTATGGCATTAAACACCCCTCCGGCAATGGACATATGGGCACCGGCCAACATAATAATCCCTCCTTCGAACTGATCGTAAGGTCAGAACCCGGCGCTTGCCCCCTGACCACGAGGATCGGGCGCGGCCTGTGCCTGACCGCTTATCGGGTCGACCCATATGCTGTTGGTTATCCCCAAACGTCGACTGATGGCTGTTTTATGGCCCTTAAGCTTGAGTTCCTTAACTATCTGGGAGTTAATACCCTTCTCCATAAAAAGCCTATCCGGCAACCACTGGTGGTGAACCCGGGAAGCTCCCACCGCCCGAACAATGCCCAGGCCATGGTCGATCAAGTTGGAGATAACTTGAACCAGGGCGCTGATTATGCGCGCCCCTCCTGATGCGCCGATGACCAAGGCCAGCTTGCCATCTTTGAAGACCATAGTCGGCGCCATGGAACTCAACATCCTCTTTCCCGGCGCAATGGCATTGGCTTGGCCACCGATTAGTCCGTAAACATTGGGCGCGCCCGGTTTGGCGCTGAAATCATCCATCTC
>JAZFTZ010000187.1:0-8520 GCA_036446955.1 Thermodesulfobacteriota bacterium | reverse complement strand
TCGGGCCTGCTCACCTCTTTTTATCAGCATCACCAGCCAGCCGGGGATAAGATCTGCTCGCCTCCGCTTCTTTCTCCTCAGCGGTCAAGCTGTAGGCCTCCTTTCTCCAGTCGCCCCAGACCTTGTCCAGATCATCTATCTCCCTAGTTAACGCCTCAACTTCTTCTTTGCCCTCAGACTCATGGTTTATTGCTTTCTGCCACCTTTGCCGGACCAGCTCCATCAGCCTGGCGGGAGGCTCGCAAACCGGCGCCCAGTGCCCCCCGTAGGTTTTGTTATAGGGATAGTCCAGCTTCTTGGTGGCATCAATAATCAGATAATCAGTATACTCCCCCTCTTTCCCTACCGAAGGATCAGACCGGGAGCTGCGGCCAAAAGGCGCTACCTCAAAATCTCGACTTGCCTTGGTGCGGGTGGTTATCGCCCACCAGACCTGTGCCAAATCAAATGGGTCTATGTCTGTATCCACCAGCACCACATATTTGCAGCCGCCGGCCATGCTGGCCAACCAGAATCTTCCCACATCGCGAGAGTGGCCGACGTACCCGGGCTCCATCTGAATAATCGCGCCCAATGCCGGCACCCCCTCCGGGGGGCAGAAGATGGCCTTTACCCCGCTAGGCCCGGCTTTCTCGAAAGCGAGCAAGCCCGAGGCGCTTCGGATGATACTGGAGGTCATATGAACCTCATCCACCGGTCTACCGTGGAGCATCCCTCGGAGGATGGGGTTATTCCTCCAGTGGATCGCGGTCACCTCAAAAACCGTCCTCATGCGAACGCCGCCAGCATGATAGCCGGTGATTTCGCCAAAGGGCCCTTCTGGCTCCCTGATATGAGGTAGAAGTTTACCCTCCAGCACGATCTCCGCGGCGGCCGGAATGCAAAGGTCAACGGTGGCACACTTTATCAATTCCACTGGTTTGCCCCTAAGGCCGCCAGCTACTTCATACTCACCGACTGACTCGGGGACCGAGGTGGCTGCAGCCATAACCATCGACTCATCCGCGCCGATGGCCACCGCCATCTCCAACGGTTCACCACGCGCCTCTTGCTTGGAGTAAGAGAGCCCGAGGTGGCTGCCAGGGAGGAAACCGACCAGGGCATGATTCTTATCCAGAATCTGTATCCGGTAGCAGCCCACGTTGGTGATCTCGGTGTCAGGATTCTTGCATACATTTATATGCCAGGTGCCGATGTATCGGCCGCCGTCCCTGGGGTGCCACCAGGGGACCGGAAATCGGAACAAGTCGACTTTCTCGCCAGCAACCGTATTCTCCACTACCGGGCCAGTGCCTACCTCTACCGGAGGGATAAGATGGGCTACCCTATTCTTATAGATCTGGATAATCTCTTTGATGGAGGTCTCCGGAGCCAGGCCCAAGGACCGGGCAAAACGGCTGTAAGTACCCAGCCCGTTGGTGAAAATCTGGTAACCGGCCGGATAATCTTTAATCTTCTCAAATAGCAGGGCCGGGCGTCGTGGCTTGGAATCGTAACTTAGCCGGGTCCAGGCAGCCACCTCATACCTCCAATCCACTTCCCGGCTAATCCTTAATAAATCTCCCTCCTTTTCCAGCGCAAGGATAAACTCTCTCAGATCAGCAAAAGCCATTTTTCTGTCGCCCCTAATTATCCCTCGGTTCAAAGGCCGAGCCAGCTGACCGTCGGACTAGAGACCTATCCTTACTGACCACTACTTGGCTGGCCCTGGCATCATCGAAGACATGCTCCTTCTTTATCCTAAGAGCATATTCCTGGTTCTTCTTGATAAAGTCAAGAACCCGGATAAGTGCCGTCTGCGGCGGCTAGCTTTTCCTTCTCCGGCTAGCCTGCCTCTCGCCCCTTTCTTTTCGCTCCCAGGTTGGTCAGCTAGATAAATGCCGGGATTAGCGGGTCCGGGGAGAGGCCCTCACCCCCCGTTTCTCGAGAGCTAGTCAGAGTTTCCCCCAACAACGCTCAGCTTTTACCAATGTCTGAAAACGGGACAAAATTTAACTTCGCCGGGAAGCCACCGATTACCAGGCCGAACCCCGATATCGCTTTCACTCAGAAACCTTTGAGACCCTGACCTGGACACAGGTATCCAGTGCCCCGGAGACGCTGTCTATGCGGTCTGGCCCTTCAGTCAACAGGCTGTTGAAATGGACTCCTTTCCCCTTGGCTACCGGCAGCTCCTTGGCCCAATGGCCAAACGCGCCGGCCAGGCCAACTACCTCGGGATGAACGCCCGGGGTCACCCTAGCTTGCCCCGCTACCTTTCCGTCCCGGGACTCAATCATTATAGTATCTCCGTCCCGTATCCCACGCGCCTCGGCCGCATCGGTATTAATCATGATCTTGTAAGCAGAGGGATGATGACTGGCCAGCTCATCTAACCAAGGGTTTTGGCTGGTAAAGGAAAAGGTATGGAAGGGCAGTTTGAAATTAACCGCATACAGGTCATAATCGCCTTGGTTTGCGGGCAAACATGGCTCCCAATCAGGTAAAGGCCGGTAATCGCCCGCATCCCAGGGGATACCGGCTTGGCTGGTAACCCCTTCCAGGTCCCGGCCAATTCTTATCAAGTGCTCGAGATATATCGGGATACGATAGGGCAGAAAGGATCGCGGGTAGGCCTCCTCTATGGTCTTCTCCCTGGTCAGGAAGCCGTTCGCCTTGAACCATTCCAGGCCATGCTCTGGGCCGAAGCTGGATTTGGACCAGGCATCGCTAATCTCTTCCAGGGTGTATTTCTTCTCAGCCTCCAACCGGTATGGCTCTTTCAAACGGAGGGCATTATTGAGCATGATATTCAGGTCAGACGAGAAGTCGGCCCGATTAGCCAACTCCAAGAACACCTCTATCCATGGCCGAGCCTGGCTGTTGTTGGTCACCACCGGCTGCTGTATAGACCAGTACCAGGGACCAGGGCCCATGGTCAGACCATGAGGACCGAGGGTATTAGGGAAAGGCAGCAGTCTTTCCAAATACTGGCAGTCAGGTAAAACGATATCAGCAAACGCGGTGGTCTCGTTCAAGTAAATGGAGAAGGAGACCATGAAGGGAACCTTTTTGAAGACCTCTGCTAATCTATTCGGATTAGAAGTGGTCATGAAGAAATTAGAGTTGACATGCAGCATCAGTTGTGGCCGGTAATCGAGTTGGTATTTCTCCGGATGGAGGATGCTATCTTCACAATTAGGATCCATGCTGCCGGCGATGGGCATCAGCTCAGTCAAATCCAATGCCTGGGGTAGCCCGGCTTTTCTTCCTGGATAGGCACCTCCCGCGGGATAGGCTGAGCCGGGTACCAGCAGGCCATCCGGCCCTTCGCGCGGCTGCCACAGGGGGCTTAACGTCCTGTTCCCCAGAATCCCGCCGGGCACATCGATCGCGCCTACCACGATGTTCAACAGGTGAAGCGCCCAGCCGGCCATGGTGCCGTGCTTGTGTGCACCGGCCCCTTTGGTCCAGACCACCGCCACCGGGCGAAAGGGGAGCACTTTCCCGTCAATAACTATTGTGCTCCCTATCCTGGCTGCTTCACCGAACTCCTTGGCCAACTGGCCGATCTTTTCCGCGGGAATACCGGTGACTTTGGAGACCATTCCTAGGTCGTACTTTTGAACATGCTCTTTAAGAAGTTGAAACGCCGGCAGGCAGGGAAGGCCATTTACCGTTAATTTTCCTAGCAACGCCATCCCCGCGGGGTCAACCTCGGTGTAAGGTTGGGCACAGTCAGTACCCTCGTTTAAGACCAGCGGTTTTCCACTGGCTTCATCCCGGACATAAGAACCATCCGGCCCGACCAGATAAGGGGCATTGGTATATTTTCTCAAGAAGGGTGCGTCATAGATTTCCCATTCGTTGAGCAACAGATTCAGCATCCCCAGGGCTAACGCGGCGTCTGTCCCAGGCCTGATCGGCACCCACTCGTCAGCTTTGGCCGCCGCGGTGCTCATGACCGGGTCCACCGATACCACCTTCATACCCCTGGCGCGCGCGGCGGCCATCTTCTCTGCCAGGGTTACTCCATTGAGGTTGACCAGAAAGCCCATCTGGCTTCCCACCAAAAGGCAATATTGGCAGCGGGACAGGTCAAACTCGCCGTAAAAAGCACCTTCGGCCAGATAATGGACCGGGTGTAACACGTTGCCGCAAAAATAACCGGCTGGCCCCACCCAGCGGTTGGGTGTGCCGAAGGCCGCGGTGTAGGTGGAAAGGAACAGACCCGCGTTAAAGTCCAAGCCAGCCTGGATGAGCTGGCGCGGGTCTTCCCTTCTTATCTTCTTCAATTTTTCCGCTATTGTATCCAGCGCCTCTTCCCAACTGATCTCCTCCCAGCCGGGGTCTATATGCAGCCCTTTTTCTGGACAGCTTCTCCGCAAAGGCGTTTTCAGCCGGTACGGGTCATAGAGCCCCATAATCGCGGCCTGCCCTTTTGCGCACAGCCGGCCGTTGTTATGAGGATAATCCTGGGCGCCGGTTATCTCCACCACCACTTCGCCCGCTTTTTGCACCCGGATACCACAGCAGGCATAACACATACAACAAGTTGAGGGAATGCCTACCATTTAAATAAACCTCCACTTATGAACAAATGAGAGATTCTCTAATTCTTGGTTGTCGATTTTGAATAATTATACCACAGGCAAATTATTCTTCTCAATCAACGATAGGCAAAGTCGACAGATAAGATTCTTGAGCCACTCTCTTGTCCATATCGTCTTCCCGGCGGAGATCTTTGGGCATCTATTTCCCTCTTCCCTTCAGCGCCCAGAAAACCTTCTCCTGGGTCAAAGGCAAATCCTTTATTCTTACTCTTAACGCGTTTGACAGGGCATTGGCTATCGCGGGCGCGACCACCGGCGTCGGGGCCTCTCCCATACCCTTGGCGCTGAAGGGTCCATCGGGGTGGTTTACCTCAACGATCACCGACTCAATCCTGGGCACATCCAGGCTGGTCGGCAAATTGTAATCCATCAGGCTGGCGTTTAGCAGTCTTCCTCCTTCAAAGACCATTTCCTCCATCAGTGCCCCTCCCAGCCCCATGGCCGCCGCGCCTTGAATCTGACCATCAGTGGCCAGGGGGTTTATGGCAAAACCGGCATCCGCGGCAGCAATAAGTTTGGCGATGTGAATCTGCCCCGTCTCCTCGTCCACCTCTAATTCTGCCGCACAGGCGGCATACTTCCAGTAATCAACCGGTTTTGCCCCCTGGCCGGTTTCTAAATCCAGCGAGGTCAGGTCATCTTGCAGGTAAGATCCCCGGCCCAGGATGGGTCCGGATTTAGAGGAATGACTGATAGCGGCCAATTGAGCAAGGGAGACGGCCTTCTCAGGCGAGCCTTGCACAAAGACCTTCTTATCTCTTAAAACCAAATCGCCAGGCTTGGCTTCCAACATGTCGCTGGCCAATTCGAGAACCTTGCCTTTAGCATCATCGGCCGCCAGCCTAATCGCGTTACCGACGTGAAAAGTTATCCGGCTGGACATCGTTCCGGTATCAAAGGGCGTGGCATCGGTATCCGGCCGGGCGAGAACCACATCCTGCAACGGCACCTTAAATTCCTCAGCCGCTATCTGGGCTAAAACAGTGGAGGAACCCTGACCGATATCCATTGCGCTGGTAATCAGTCCGATGGTGCCATCTTCATTGATCTTGATAAACGCACAGGAAGGAGCAAAGGCCCGGGTATGTTTGTGCATGCCGGCAATCCCCTTGCCTACTTTCTGCCCCGTCCCGTCTTTCTCAGCCGCCAGTCTTTCAGCACATTTCTTAAGGCAGGCACTGATCCCCACGCTTCGCAGCACCTCGCCGGTGGCGGAAATAGTCCCATCCCGGGCACTGTTTCGCAGGCGAAGTTCAAGCGGATCAATTCCCAGCGATTCGGCCGCGATGTCAATCTGCGA
This sequence comes from Thermodesulfobacteriota bacterium, assembly GCA_036446955.1. GTDB lineage: Bacteria > Desulfobacterota > JAZFTZ01 > JAZFTZ01 > JAZFTZ01 > JAZFTZ01. The sequence continues at coordinate 2,628 of JAZFTZ010000187.1, read as the reverse complement.
TTCCAGCGCCCAGGCGGTCTTGGTTAATCCAAATCCGCGATAGGCTCCCGCCATCGGCTTATTGGTATACACGCAGTAGGAGTCGACCGCCACGTGGGGTATCTGGTACGGTCCTGGTGAAGAGAAGCCGCCATTGCGGCTGACCACCGGGCCATGCTCGGAGTAGGCTCCGGTATCCCAGATTATCTGAAGTTTCAAGGCCTGAAACAGGCCCGCCTGATCAATACCAAGTTTGACATCAATGACAGCCGGGTGACGCACCGCGGTGCAGGCAAACTCCTCCCCGCGAGAGAGCACCATCTTCACCGGCCGACGGCTACTAAAACTTAGCAGTGCAGCGATAGGTTCTATCTTGGCCAGAATCTTCGCGCCGAAGCCAGCGCCCACACAGCTGGGCACTACCCTGGCTCTGGTCAGCGGAATCTGGAAGGCATCGGCCAGATTCTGCCTCAGCTGATATGGCGCTTGAGTGCAGCTCCATACAGTGATCTTGCCATCAGGAGAGGTGCTAGCAACAGCAGCATGAGTCTCCAGTGGAACGTGCTGTGCCATAGGCACACTAAAAGTACTTTCAAACAGATGTTGACAAGAACCGAAACCAGCGTCCACCTCCCCTTTTCGTAGTCTGAAATAATTGCAGATGTTTGTGCCCGGCATCGTCTTTATGACACCTGGTCGAGACCAGTATTCCCCGAGTCGCTCATGAATTAACGGGGCAGCCGGTTTCATCGCCTCCAACGGGTCAAAGACCGCGGGCAACTCCTGGTAATCGACCTTCACCAGAGAAAGGGCCTCCTCAGCCGCATCCTCATCACAAGCCGCCGCCGCAACCGCATCCCCGATAAACCGGGCCTTATCCCAGGCCATGATCGGCTGATCTTTCAGGGCCAGGCCAAACCTTCCTTTGGGCACCATCTCCCCGCCGACAACTGCTCTCACTCCAGGCACTCGCCTGGCCTTCCGGCTATCTATATTCAAGATCCTGGCATGGGGAAACGGACTCCTTAGCACCTTGCCCCACAACATGCCGGGCATTTTGAGGTCTGTTCCGTAGATAGCTTGGCCGGTAACTTTCTCCAAGCCATCAATGGCCGGGTAGCTTTTGCCCACCACCGTATAGTCTGCTCTAACATCAGCCATATGATAGATTCTTCTCCTGCATATTCAGAATCCTTTGAGCTCTTATGATTGCCCTCTCTCAAGTGAAAAGACTAGCGCGCGGCCTGCTCGGCGTCGGTATATCCCATGGGAGATTGCATGGCTCTGATGGACCAGGCTTTGTCCTCTTGAACAAAGGTCGCGGCATTAAAAAACGCCTTAATCACCTTTACCACTACCTCGGCTTTCCTCGCGATAACCTCGTGACTGGCCACGAATGACGTCTCCACCCAGTCTTTAGAAAAGTAATCTCCCACCGAGAGGAGTTCTCTAGCTTCGCCGGCCACTTTCAGCGGAGCCATGGCAAATATACTTCCAATGCTGGCATCGGTAGCACCCGTTTTGAGGGCAGCCGCGTGCTCTCTGCTGCCTCCCGCGCCCACGAATATTACATCTTTTTCAATACCCAGACCGCTGATTACTATTCGGCCGTTAAAGATGAGTCAGACCACCTATACGGGAAACCGCGATCCGCTTACCTTTTAGATCGGTGGGTTTCTTCATCGGCGAGTCCGCCCGGACCTATGAAGAAGAAGGCCTGTAAAGTCTTAAGGCCGGCCACCACTATGTGTTTGCCCCCTGCGGCGATGCTTCGTACCGCGGAACTGGCACCGGTCGTGGTCATATTCAGTTTACCGGTAACAAAGGCTTTGGTCATCACCCGGCCGCTGCGGAAGGGAAACCACTTGGCCTCAATCCCCTGCTCCTTTCAGAACCCCTTCTCTTTAGCGGCGATAAAGGGGAGGTGGTAAAGGGGCTGTCGCACTGCGGTGCCGATCCTGATATCCTGGCCCAATGCCGAAGCTACGGCTAAAGAGCTAAACTACGCTACCGTCAGGCCGATGGTAACCCATATCCGACCTATATCCTTCTCTCCTTTCCCCCTCCCCCTGAGGCTGGTCAGGCGCGACTTGGTACCTAAGGGAGATATTTCTGGGTATACAGGGCATCCACCGGCGGCACCTTCTTTGACATGATGCCGTATTCCATGAAGGTCTTCCTGATGTTTGCCACCGCCCGGGCGTCTATCTTACCGCTTGGCCCGAAGCTGTAGGAATAGAACACGATTTTCGCCCCCTCTTCCGAAATCCGGCTGTTCTTCTTAACCTTGGCAATGGCCCAACTCGGGTTATCACTAAGGTATTTACTCGCCTGAAGAACCGCTTTTACCACCCGGCGGGTCAACTCCGGCTTGCTCTGGGCAAAATCCTTCCGGGCAAAGACTACATTCCCCCAAGGCCAGGGCTAAGGTTCAGGAGGTGATCTTGAAGGCCATAGGGGGCGAGATCCACTGGTTTCAGGCAGCGGAGATCCTGGGGGTCTCGGCCTGGACCATGCGGCGCTGGAGGCGCCGCTATGAGCTCTGGGGCTATGATGGGCTTTTCGACCGGCGCAGCCGTCGGCCCAGTCCCCGTCGAGTCCCCTTGAAGCTGGTGGAGCAGGTCCTTAAGCTCTACCGGGAGCGCTACT
>JAZFTZ010000186.1:0-6975 GCA_036446955.1 Thermodesulfobacteriota bacterium | reverse complement strand
ACCGGATGGACCGACTGGATAAGGCCATTGAGTACCTGGAAAAGGCGATTGCCTTGGCCGCTAAGGATGCGGTGATCGCCGAGCACCTGGGAGACGCCTACCTCAAAGCGAACAGAAAAACAGATGCCCTTAAGATGTATGAGAAGGCGTACTCGTTGGATTCCAGCAAGAAGGAACTGGCTGAGAAGATTGAAAGGTTGAAACAGTCGGATAAGGAAGCTGGTTCTCCTTGACTATCAGGACCCGGTTAATTTTTTTTTCTTCGCGCTAGCCCTTGGGCTGGTCGGTTGCCAGAAGGCGCGGTTATTGCCTGAGCTGGCTGGCCCGCCGTTAACCACTCCTGAGGATATATTAGCGGTCATCAGCGCACGCGCCTCTCGGCTTCATACCTTGAAGGCGGTGGCCAAGATCAAGCTGTTTTCTCCAGAGGTAAAGCTTAGCTTCAAGGAAGCCGTCGTGGCCCAAAAGCCCGCAAGTTTGCGGCTTGAGGCCCTGGGACTATTTAGCCAGACCGTCCACCTCATCTTGAGCAATGGCCGCGATCTGGCGGTCTATTCCGCCCAGGAAAATCGCCTCTATCTGGGGGAGGTGAGCCGGGAGAATCTCACCAGATTTCTGCCCCTGGGCCTTGATGATGCCGAGTTGATGTCTATTCTGTTCGCCGAATCGCCGTGGCTTACTCAAACCCAGCCCTCGCTAATTTATAGGGAAAATGAGGGGAATTACGCGGTTTTCCTTGATTCGCCTGGGGGTGAGCTTAGGGAGATAGTCTGGCTCTCTCCCCAAGGGGGGCTGTTGTTGAAACGGGAAGTCTATCACCCCACCCTGGGGGTGGTTCTTCAAGTGGAGATGTCTCGGTTTGAGCGGGTGAAGGAATTCATATTCCCCCGACGGATCAAGGTAAACCTGCCGCTAAGAGAGCTGAGCATCGAGATAAACTACCGGGAACTGGAACTGAATGCCGAGGTAGATGGTGGACTGTTCTCGTTTCCATTCCCCTTTGATGGAGAGGTGGTATTATTGGATGAATACTCTTAAAATGAGTATAGGAATGAAGCTAAGATCATCGGTCAGCTTGATAATCGTCCTGGGCTTGAGCCTGGCCCTGGTGACTCTTAACGGCTGCTCGAGCAAGCCGGGGGAGGGAAAAGCCGAGAAAAAGGCCACCAAGGTCGACCTGTCGCCGGCTTACGGCGGCCGACTGGTGGAGGGTTCCATCGGGGACGCCAGCACCCTTCTTCCCCCTTTAGCCACTGACAGTGCCTCCTCTGGCGTAGCCGCTTTCATCTACAACGGGCTGCTGAAATTCGATAAGGATTTGAAGCTGGTGGGAGATCTGGCCGAGAGCTGGGAGGTTAGCAACGACGGCCTGACCATAACTTTTCATCTGCGCAAAGGGGTGAAGTGGCACGACGGTGTGGAGTTAACTTCCAAGGATGTTATGTTCAGCTACCAGCTGATGATTGATCCGAAGACCCCTACCGCTTATTCCGGCGATTACCTGATAGTGAAGAAGGCCGAGGCCCCGGATAAGTACACTTTCAGGGTTTACTATGCCAAGCCGTTTGCTCCTGCCTTGATCAGTTGGACATTGAATATTCTGCCCGCTCATCTTTTACAGGGGAAGGATGTAACCAAGAGCCCGTTGGCCCGACATCCCATTGGCACCGGTCCGTACCGGTTCGTCAGCTGGAGGCAAGGGGACCGTATAATTTTAACCTACAACCCCGATTATTTCGAGGGCCGGGCCTATATGGGAAAATATATCTTCCGGGTCATCCCTGACCAAGCCACTATGTTCTTGGAGCTTAAGGCTGGCGGCGTGGACATGATGGGGCTGACCCCGCTGCAATATGCCAGGCAGACCGATAATGCCAAGTTCAAGAGGGGGTATAGAAAGTACCGCTATCTGGCCTTCTCTTATACCTACCTGGGCTACAATTTGCTCGACCCGAAATTCAAGGATAAGCGAGTGCGCCGGGCGCTAAGCTATGCCATAGATAAACAAGAGATAATCGATGGTGTTCTGTTAGGGTTAGGGACCATTGCCACCGGGCCGTACAAGCCGGGGACCTGGGCCTACAACTCCAATGTGAAAAGATATCCTTATGACCCTGCAAAAGCCAAACAGCTTTTGGGGCAGGCTGGTTGGACCGACAGCGACCGTGATGGAATCTTGGATAGAAACGGCCAGCCTTTCAAGTTCACCATAATCACCAACCAGGGCAACAGCTTGAGGGCCAAGACCGCGCAGATCATTCAGCGGCGGCTCAGGGAGATCGGCATCGTGGTTGACATCCGGCCTATCGAGTGGGCCGCGTTTATTAATGAATTCATCGATAAGAAGAAGTTCGAGGCCGTCATCCTGGGCTGGACCATCGGCCAGGATCCCGACCAGTACGACATCTGGCATTCCAGTAAGACCGGGATAAAGGAGCTCAACTTCATAAGCTATAAGAACAGTGAGATGGATGAGCTTCTAATTAAGGCTCGGGAGACCTTTGACTTAGAAGCGCGTAAGAGGTATTACTACCGCTTTCAGGAGATCTTAGCCGAGGATCAGCCTTACACCTTCCTATATGTGCCTGAGTCCCTTCCCGTAGTCCAAGCCCGGGTGCAGGGTATTGAACCCGCGCCGGCAGGCATCAGTTACAATTTCATCAAGTGGTACGTTCCCAAGGGACTCCAGCGTACTTCCTGAAAGGGCACGGTTAGCTTGCTTCGCTACCTGGCAAAAAGGTTGTTGATGATGGTTCCCCTGTTGTTGGGGATAACCCTCATCTCCTTTACCGTCATTCATCTGGCCCCGGGTGAACCCACCGGGCTGGCCACCGAGCTGAATCCTCGGGTCACCGCCGAGGTTCGTGAGCGGCTGCGGGTTTTTTACGGCTTGGACAAACCGCTTCACGAACAGTACTTCCGCTGGTTGGTGCGGATAGTCAAGCTCGATTTTGGCCGTTCCTTTTCCCCTGATCGCCGTCTGGTGATTGACAAGATCCTGGAGAGGTTACCGATAACCGTTTCCCTGAACGTTCTTTCGCTGTTACTTATTATTCTTATTGCCTTGCCGCTGGGGGTGTTGTCCGCTACCCATCAGGATACCTGGCTGGATAGGAGCACATCGCTATTTGTTTTTATCGGCTTTGCCACGCCTACTTTTTGGGCGGCTTTATTATTGATGATTCTTTTCGGGGTGAATCTGGGCTGGCTACCCATCTCCGGTCTCAGGTCTTTGAATTTCGACAGCCTTACCCCCTTCTGGCAGGCAGTCGATTTGCTCAAGCACATCGTCTTGCCGGTAACCCTATCGGCATTGACCAGCCTGGCTGGACTTTCCCGGTACATGCGCTCTTCCATGCTGGAAGAGATTCGGCAGGACTACGTGACCACTGCCCGGGCAAAGGGTCTGGGAGAACGCGTGGTGGTGTACAAACATGCGTTGAGGAATGCCTTGCTGCCGGTGATAACTGTCTTGGGGCTATCCCTGCCCGCCCTTATCGGGGGGAGTGTCATCTTTGAGAGCATCTTCGCTATCAATGGCATGGGCAAGCTTTTCTTCGATAGTGTCTTGTCCCGCGATTACCCGGTGGTCATGGGGGTGCTGGTCATGGGGGCTTTCCTCACCCTTTTGGGTAACCTGTTGGCTGACATCTCCTACGCCTGGAGTGATCCCCGTATTCGCTACGACTGAGGGCTGGTGATGACTGGGCTGTCTTTTCAGCAAATCTTCTGGCAACACTTTCGAAAGAATTACCTGGCCCTGGCCGGTGCCGGACTTGTGCTCTGCCTGTTTGTGGTGGCGCTTTTGGCCCCTTATCTCGCGCCTTACGACCCCAACATGATAAATGTCAAGATCATTCTTGAGCTGCCCAGTAGCCAGCACCTCTTTGGCACGGACGAGCTGGGCCGGGATGTGCTCAGCCGCATGATATATGGCTCTCGTATATCGCTTTTCGTCGGCTTTGTCGCGGTAGGAATCGCCAGCCTGATTGGGGTGTTTTTGGGTGCCATATCCGGCTACTATGGCGGCTGGGTGGATAACCTGATCATGCGGGGCGTGGACATCATGCTGACCTTCCCCTCCTTCTTTCTCATCCTGGCGGTCATTGCCTTCGTGGGGCCTTCTATATGGAACATCATGGTAGTTATCGGGGTTACCGGCTGGATGGGGATATGCCGGTTGGTGCGGGCTCAGTTCTTGAGCCTGAAAGAACGGGAGTTTGTGGTTGCCGCCCGCTCCCAGGGGGCAAAGGACCTGCGCATCATCTTTCGCCACCTGTTGCCCAACGCGATGGCGCCGGTGCTGGTCTCAGCCAGCCTGGGGGTTGCCGGAGCTATTCTTCTGGAGAGCGCGTTGAGCTTTTTGGGTATCGGGGTACAGCCGCCTACCCCCACCTGGGGCAATATCCTCACCGCGGGCAAGGACAATATTGAGATCGCCTGGTGGCTCTCCCTTTACCCTGGCCTGGCAATCTTCTTGACCGTGATGGGCTATAATTTATTGGGCGAGGGTATTCGCGATTCATTGGACCCCAGATTGAAGATTTGAGGCATTATATGGGTAAGGAAGTCTGGAACGATAAAAAGGCCAGCTGGTATGCCCAGGCTTTGGGCTATAGCAGTTATCCTAAGCGGGCGCTGGAGAAGCTAATCCCCAGGCTCTCCGGTATTAACTCCATACTGGATGTGGGCGCGGGCAGCGGTGCCCTTTCCCTTCCCCTGGCCAGGGTGGTCAAGCGGGTGAGCGCGCTGGAGCCGTCGGGCGCCATGGTAAGGATGCTGAAGAAAAAGATGAAAAGGCAGGGGCTTAAAAATGTAAGCATAATAAACTCTGCCTGGGGCGAGACCAAGCTTGCCCGCCATGATGCCCTGCTCATTGCCAGCGTTCCCAGTGTGCTCGACGACCTGAGCACGTTTCTTAACCAGGCAGTTCCGGTTATTGGTAAGGCCTTCTTTTTGGTTCAAGGCGTGGGTGGCGAGGAGCACAAGTTTTTCTTCGAGCAACTTTATCCCCTGATCTTCAAGCGGGAGTTCACGAAAAGGGGCGACTACTTGAGGACGCTGATGACCTTGCGCCGACTGGGTGTACTGGCCGATGTGGATATATTCTCTTACCGGTTTGACCAAAAGTTCAGGGATATGGACGAAGCAGTTGATTTTTGGAAGGAGCACCTGGGGATTACCAGCAACGGTTATGATGGTTTGTTGAGAAATTTTTTGGCTGCTCATCTTTACCCGATCCAAAAAGGTTATGTGCACAAGATCAGCAAGAAGAGCGCGCTGATCTCCTGGCGGGTGAAGTAGAACGGTGAAGGAAAACATTGAAATAGTCATCGAGGCCAGCTACCTGAGCAAGAGATACAACGGTAAAGAAGTAGTGAGGTCTATAAACTTCTCGGTGGCCGGGGGGGAGTGTTTCGGGTTCCTAGGTCCCAATGGGGCGGGTAAGACCACCACCATGAACATGATTGACTGCTACTGCCCCCCCTCCGGTGGAAAACTTACCGTGCTGGGCATGGATGTGACCACTCGTGCTCGTCAGATAAAAGCCCGCTTGGGGGTGGTGCCTCAGGAGAATAACCTCGACCCGGACCTTACCGTTTATAAGAATCTGCTAGTTTATGCCCGATATTTTGGCATTCCCCAGAAGATCGCCAGGCAGCGGGCGGATGAGCTTTTGGCCTTCGTCCAGCTTACTGATAAGGGGGGAGACAAGATCCCAACCCTTTCCGGAGGCATGAAGCGCCGGCTATTGATAGCTCGGGCGTTAATAAATGAGCCTGAACTGATTATTCTGGATGAGCCAACAACGGGATTGGACCCCCAGGCACGGCATCTGATCTGGCAGAAACTGCGGGGGCTCAAATCGCGCGGGGTCACCATGGTCTTAACCACCCATTATATGGATGAAGCTGCCCAGCTTTGCGACCGGCTGGTGATTATGGATCAGGGGCGCATCCTCACTGAAGGTTCCCCCAAGGAATTGGTGGAAAAACATGTGACCAAGGAAGTGGTTGAGCTTCGCCTCGAAGGAGAGGGCCAGGAGATCGTAAGCAAGCTTAAAGGCGTTCGGTTTTCCTGGGAGAAGGCCGGCGACACCTTATTTCTTTATTCCGATGACGGCGATTCTTTACTTCAGCAGATAATGGGCTTGGAGGATATGGAGTTTATTCACCGCCATGCCACCCTGGAGGATGTTTTCCTCAAGCTTACCGGAAGGGAGTTAAAAGAATGAAGGCCATCATGAGCTGGCCGGCGGTGGGATGGCGCGTGGGCCGGGTCTGGCACAGGAATTTCGATGTGTGGCGAAGTTACTATAAAGCCAGCCTGGTGGGCACATTGGGCGAGCCGCTCCTTTTTCTGGTCGCCCTGGGTCTGGGTCTGGGCCGGTTTATCCCGGAGATGGAAGGCGTCCCCTACCTGCAATTTATCGCGCCCGGCCTGGTGGTATCCGCGGCCATGTATTCCTCCTGTTTTGAGTGTACTTTTGGTTCCTTCACCAGGATGGTGACCCAGCAGACCTATCAGGCGATCGTGGTTACTCCGGTTAATATGGAGGAGGTGACCGCGGGTGACATCCTTTGGGGTGCGACTAAAGGAGGACTCTCTGGGGTGGCCATAATATTTATCTTGGGGATATTTGGTCTGCTAGGTTCCCCCTGGGTTGCTGTGCTGCCCGTGCTGGCAGTCTTGGTCGGTTTCGCCCTGGCCTCCTTTTCCATGTTCATGACTTCACTGGCTTATTCTTATGAATTCTTCTCCTACTACTTCACCCTTTTCATCTCCCCCATGTTTCTTTTCTCCGGTATCTTTTTCCCGATAAGCAGCCTTCCCGCCTGGGCAGGCAAGATCGCCTGGCTGTTTCCCTTGAGTCATGCAGTGACCATCTCCCGCTCGTTGAGCCTGGGCCGTATCCACGCGGGACTGCTTATTGACGCGGCCTGGTTGGTCGTCTTCGGTGCCATATTTTTTACC